>DASTTC010000425.1:0-3920 GCA_035760345.1 Burkholderiales bacterium
CCCCCGCCGCGCGCCGCTCGGCAAGACCACTCGGCCGCTCCTGTCGGAGATCCTGCCGCGCGAACGCGTGTTCGCGATACTGGATCAGGCGAGCGACATGCCGCTCACCTGGGTCTCGGGTCCGCCCGGCAGCGGCAAGACCACCGCGGTGGCGAGCTGGCTCGATCACGCGCCCGTGACCTGCCTCTGGTACCAGATCGACGAGGGCGACGCGGACCCGGCGACGTTCTTTTACTACCTGGGACTCGCCGCCGCCGATCTGCACGGCGAGGAGCACGCGTCGCTGCCGCTGCTCACGCCCGAGTACCACGCGGGCCTGCTCGCCTTCACGCGCCGTTATGCGCAGGCGCTGTATGCGCGCCTGAAGCCGCCCTTCGTCATCGTGTTCGATGGCTACCACGAGGTGCCGGCATCCTCGCCGTTGCACGAGGCGATGCGTGAGGCGCTGCGCGAGCTGCCGCCGGGCGGCCGCGCCGTGCTGGTGAGCCGCGTGGACCCGCCCGCAATGCTGGCGCGCCTGCGCGCGAACCGGCAGCTTGCGCACCTGGGCTGGGAGGAGCTGCGCCTGACGCGCGAGGAGACCGGTGCCATCGTCGCGCAGCATCGCCCGCAGCTGCCCGAGGAATCCCTGGATGCGCTGTACGAGAAGACGCAAGGCTGGGCGGCGGGCCTGATGCTGCTGCTGCAGCAAGCGCGCATGGGCGTTCCGATCGCCCAAACACCGGACCTCGCCACGCGCCAGCTGGTGTTCGACTATCTCGCGGGCGAGATCCTGCAGAAGTCGGACGCGCGCACGCAGGAGTTCCTGCTGCACACGGCGCATCTTGCGCAGATGACGCCCGCGCTGGCGCAGGCGCTCTCCGGCGATGCGCGCGCCGGCGAGATGCTCGCCCGCTTGCACCGCGAGAACTACTTCGTCGCGCGGCGCGAGGCACCCGCCGGGCCGGTGTACCAGTACCACCCGATGTTGCGCGAGTTCCTGCTGGCGCGCGCGCTGGAGGCGATGCCGAAGGAACGGCGCCGCCAGCTGCAAAAGGACGCCGCGGCCCTGATGGAGCAGGCCGGCCAGGTCGAGGAGGCCGTGGCGCTCGCGCGCGACGGCCGCGACTGGGAGGCAATGGCGTGCCTCATCGAGCGCCATGCCGGCACCATGTACGCGCAAGGCCGCGCCGAGACGCTGTTCCAGTGGGTCGAGGAACTGGTGCCCGAGGTGCAGCAGGCCCATCCCTGGACCGTGTACTGGGCGGCGGCCTGCCAGGCGCCGCGCGCGCCGCGCGAAGGGCGCCTGGGGTTCGAGCGCGCCTACGAGCTGTTCCGTACGCAAGCAGCGCCCGAGCGCGAAGGCATGGTGCTCGCCGCCGCGGGTGCGATGGACGCGATCCTGTACGAGCTGGACGATTTTTCGCTGCTCGATCGCTGGATCGCAGTGCAGGACGAGATGGCGCGCGAGGGTCTGCGCCTGCCGGCGCCGGAAGCCGAGGCGCGCGTTGCCTGCAGCATGTTCTTCGCGCTCACGCTGCGCCAGCCGCAGCGGCGCGATATCGAGGCCTGGATCGAGCGCGCCTTCGCCGCTTCGCAGCAGTTGCCGGAGCCGAACCTGAAGATGTTCGTCGGCCTGCTCGCATCGCTCACGCTCATGTGGACCGGCGTGCCGGCTCGCGCCGGCAACCTGATCGAGTCCATGCGGCGCCTCGCCGTCGGGCCGGGCGTGTCGCCGTTTTCGCTGCTCACGCTGAAGAACGTCGAGGCCATGCACCACATGCTCGCCGCGGAGCATGCGCCCTGCCTCGCCGCCATGCGCGAGGGGCTGGAGATCTCGCGTGCCACCGGCATCCGCACCTGGAGCGTGCAGCTCCTGGTGAACGGCTACGGCGGCGCGCTCGGCGGCGGCGATCTCGAGGCGGCGGCACTGATCGCGCGGCAACTGGAAGCGCAGGCCGCGACCGCGGGCCGATTCAACCTGTGCCTGTACCACCACTTCCAGGCGTGGGAGGCGCGGCTGCGCAAGGACCTGATGCGCGCGCTGCAGCAGGAGAAGCTCGCGCTGCGCATGGCGGTGGAGCTCGGCTGCCCGTTCTTCGAGGTACTGATGCGCCTGGGCATGGCGCAGGTGCTTGCCGACTGCGGCGACGAGACCAAGTGCGTCGCGAACCTGCGCCAGGTGCGCTCGATCGCGCGCGACATCGACAGCCGCCATCTCGAGTACACCTGCCTGGTCGGCCTTGCCGACATCGCGCTCGAGCACGGCCGCCAGCGCCACGGGCTGAACGCCTTGCGCCGCGGCTTCGCGCTCGGGCGCGAGCACGGCTACCAGCACTTCCTCGGCTGGCGGCCGGCCGCGATGGCGCGCCTGTGCGCGGTGGCGCTGAAGGCAGGCATCGAGCCGGAGTACGCCAAGCACCTGGTGAAGCGTCGCGCGCTCGCCCCCGAGCGGGCGCCACTCGACGTGCCGGACTGGCCGTGGCATTTTCGCGTGCAGGCGCTGGGCAGCTTTCGGCTGCTCAAGCACGGCGAGCCGCTTGTCGCGGGCACCGGCAAGGCGCAGCGCCGGCCGCTGGAGCTGCTCAAGGTGCTGGTCGCCTTCGGCGGCGAGCGTGTGTCCGAGGAGTTGATCACCGACGCGATGTGGCCGCGCATCGACGGCGACTCCGCGCACCGTTCCTTCACCAGCACGCTGCACCGGCTGCGCAAGCTCCTCGGCGAGGACCGGGCCCTGGTGCTGCACGAAGGCAAGCTGTCGCTCGACGCACGCTACTTCTGGGTCGATGCCTGGGCCTTCGAGCGCCTGCTTGCGGAGCTGGACGTGGCGCTGAAATCCGCGCCGGCCGAGCTCGAGCGCCTCGGCGCCCGGCTGCTGGAGCTGTACCGCGGCCCGTTCCTGGCCGGCGAGACGCCACAACCCTGGAGCTTGCACCCGCGCGAGCGCTGGCGAAAGCGCTTCGTGCGCGCGCAGGGCGAACTCGGGCGCTACTGGGAGGCGGCGGACCAGCCCGCGCGCGCGCGCGAATGCCGGGAACGGGGCGCCGAGGCTGAGGTTGTTAGCGACCGGTAAGCCACCGGTGAGCCGGGCGTCACCGGTGCCCTCCGAAGATGGTCGCGCAGGCCCATGCCTGCGAACCGACAGGAGGGAGTATGCAAGCATCCAAGATGGTCATCGCGGCGCTGGTGTCCTCGGCGCTCTCCGGCTGCTACGTGGTGCCTGGACCGGACGGGCAGCTCTGGCATGTGGTGCCGGGCCATCCCGGCGGCCCCGCGGCCGACGGGCCGCAGGCGGGCGCAGGCCGGGCGATGCCCGCGTCGCTGCCCGTGCGCCTGTATCCGGCGAACGAGCAGGCCACGCGCACCGGCGTGCTGACCGGTACCGTGCTGAACATGATGACCGGCAAGGGGCGCTTCCAGCTCAACTACGAGGGCGAAACGCTCTCGGGCGAGGCGACGCGCGTCGATGGCGACGCGCGCCGCGGCGTGGCGAGCGCCTACGGGCCGAGCGGCGCCTACATGAGCTGCGAGTACCAGATGAACACGCCGCGCCAGGGCGCGGGCACCTGCACGCTGTCCAACGGCGCGAAGTATCAGGTGCACATCGGCAGCTGAGCGGCTGGCTGCAGGCCCGGCAGGCCGCGCAGCCACGTCATCTGGCGCTTGGCGAGCTGCCGCGTCGCGGCGATGCCCTTCGCGCGCAGCTCGCTTGCGCCGTATTCACCCTCAAGGAAGCCCCAGGCCTGGCGATAGCCCACGCAGCGCATGCTGGGCAGGTCGGACTGCAGGGGGTGGCGCTTCCTGAGCGCTGCGAGCTCCTCCACCAGCCCGTCGCGCAGCATGCGCTCGAAGCGCTCGGCGATGCGCCGGTGCAGCTCGGCGCGATCCTCGGGGATCAGGGCATAGGCTTTCAGCTCGAAGGGCAACGGCGGCGCTGCGGC
>DASTTC010000426.1:0-2024 GCA_035760345.1 Burkholderiales bacterium
CCGCAGCCGCCGCAGCAGCGCGATGACGCCGATGCCGGCGGTGAACACGACCACCGTCTCGCCGAGCGTGTCGTAGCCGCGATAGCTGGCGAGCACCGCGGTGACGACGTTCGGCACACCGGTCTCGGCGAGCGCTTGCCCGAGGTAGCGCGGCACCACGTGCGTATGGATCGGCGCCTGCGGATCGGAGAACGCCGACAGGCCGAGCGTGCCGTAGACCAGCGCGCCGACGATCACGAGCGTCACGGCGAGCGGCAGCCAGGGCCGCGAGAGCGGCTTCGCCTCCTCGCCGCCGCACAGGTAGAGCGCGCCGAGCAGCAGCACCGTGGAAATGCCGGCGCCGACCGAGGCCTCGGTCATGGCCACGTCCACGGCGTCGAGCGCCACCAGCACCGTGGCCATGAGGAAGCTGTAGACGCCGGCGAGCACCACCACCGAAAAGAGGTTGCGCTGCAGGACGATGGCGGCCACCGTCACCACCATCATCGTCAACAGCGCCTGGATGATCAGCGCTTCGATGGCGCCTCCCCGTGCTCGTCGAGCTTCAGGCCGCGCTCCAGCGCCGCATTGGCGAGCGCATGCGTGGCGGTCGGCGAGGCGAAGAAGATCAGCAGGCCGATCGCGAGCAGCTTCACCGCGACCAGCGTCCAGCCGGCCTGCAGCAGCAGGCCCGCGAGGATCAGCCCGGCGCCCGCCGAATCGATCACGCTCGCCCCGTGCGTGCGCGGAAAGAATCCGCGCAGGCGCACCAGGCCCAGGGCACCGATCACGCAGAACGCGCCCCCCGCGACGAGCAGCGCCCAGGACAGCGCGTCGAGCGCCGCGCTCACCGCTTGGTCTCCGCGCCGCCCGGATCGCCGAGGTCGCCGTAGCGAAAGAACTTGAGCACCGCAATGGTGCCGATGACATTGAGCAGTCCGTACAGGATCGCCAGGTCGAGGAACTCCGGCCGAGCGGTGAGGAAGCCGAACACCGCCAGCATCATCATGGCGAGCGTGCCGATCGAGTTCGCGGCCAGCGCGCGGTCGAACACCGTGGGCCCGCCGAGCGCGCGGGACAGCGCCAGGCCGAGCGCGACGAGCAGTGCCAGCGCGGCAGCGGCGAACATCAATGGCCGCCCTCGAAGCGCTCGACGCGCCGGTCCATGTCGCTGTCGACGGCCGCGCCCGCGCTCGCGCGCGTCAGGCCGTGCACCACGAACCTGTCCGGCCCGACCTTGACCGACAGCGTTCCCGGGGTGAGGGTGATGGAGTTGGCGTGCGTCACCAGGCCGACCACGGTCTTCTGGCGCGGTTTGAACTCGACGACCGTGGGCGAGGCGGGCAGCCGCGGGTCGAGGATCACCTTCGACACGTCGAGCGCGGACTTCATGATTTCCTTCACCAGCCACGGCCAGTAGGTGAGCGCCGACGGGCCGAGGTGCACCGGGTGGCCTTCGCGGTCGGCCAGGTCCATGCGGTGCACGAACCAGACTACCGCCGCGCTCGACGCCGCCCCCGCGCCGAGCAGGAACGGCGTGAAATAGCCCGACATCAGGATCCAGAACGCGTAGAACAGGACAAAGAGGATCGCGGTGTGCAGCATGGCGTCGGCGGCAGCGGGCGATTCTAGCCGCTGGCGCGCGGCCTGTCGCCCGCCCAGCACGCCGCGGACTCGCGCACCGTGTGCGCGAGCGATTTGTTCGCGGCGTAGCGCTCGCGCAGCCAGTCGGCATCCGAGTAGGTGCGGCGCACGTCGTCGGCGAGCGCGGCGAGCGCCTCGGCACCGTCCAGCGCGCTCGCCTGCGGCATGACGCCGGCGAGCGCTGCGAGGATGTCCTCGGCGAGCGGGCGCCGGGTCTCTTCGAACGGATCGATGAGCTGGCCGCGCAGGCCGAAGCGCGCCGCCTCGAAGCGGTTGAAGGCGTTCACCAGGTACACCGCGCGCCGCGCCTCGCGCGGGCGCTCCTCCAGCAGCCACTTCGCCAGCGCCTGCGCGTAGGCGGCGAGCTGCGCCGCGCGCCCCACGGTGAGGGGCGTGTCGCA
>DASTTC010000427.1:0-4936 GCA_035760345.1 Burkholderiales bacterium
CAGTCCGGCGAGCACGACTGGGACCACATTCTCTCGGCCAACATCATCGGTTTCTACAACGCGCTGGAAGCAGCCCGCAGGAACGGGGTCAAGCGATTTCTGGTCGCGACCTCGAATCACGCGGTGGGCTTCTATCGCTGCGATCAGACCATCGACCACCGCGTCTATCCGAAGCCCGACAGCCGCTACGGCGTCTCCAAGGTCTTCGGCGAGGCGCTCGGCAGCCTGTACGCCGACAAGTACGGCATGCAGGTGTTCTGCATGCGCATCGGCAACGTCAATCCGAAGCCGATCGACAAGCGGCGCCTCGCGCTCTGGTTCAGCCCGCGCGACCTCGCGCAGCTCGTGACCATCGGCATCGAGCACCCGGACATCCGCTTCGAGATCGTCTACGGCATCTCGGCCAACAAGCGCGCGTGGTACGACAACTCGAACGCCGGGCGGCTCGGCTACCGGCCGCAGGACGATTCCGAGGTCTTCGCCGAAGAGGTGCTCGCTCGCGAGAAACCCGGCGACCCGGTGGCCGAGAAATTCCAGGGCGGGGTGTTCTGCGTCGAGGAGGCCATCCCCAACCCGGCGAAGAAAAGGGGGTCAGAGTAAGATTTCCGGGCGCGGGAGAAATCTTACTCTGACCCCCTTTTATTACTCCTCCTGCGCCGCGGGGCGGTGTGCGGCGACCAGCTTCTGCTGCAGCTGGGGCGGCGCCGCCTCGTAGTGGCTGAACTCCAGCGTGTAGGAGCCGTGGCCGGCGGTGATCGACTTCAGCCGCGCCGGGAAGTGCTCCATCTCGGAGAGCGGCGCCTGCGCCGTGATCTGCACGGTGCCGGGACGCGGCGTGTCCGAGCCCTTGATCTGGCCGCGGTGCCCGGAGAGCTCGCCCGCGATGTCGCCCATCTTCTGCTCGGGCGCGACGATCTGCACGTTGACGATCGGCTCGAGCACGAGCGGGCGCGCCTTGCCCAGCGCATCCAGGAACGCCTTGCGGCCCGCCGACATGAACGCCACGTCCTTGGAGTCCACCGGGTGGCTCTTGCCGTCGTAGACGATCACGCGCACATCCTGGATCGGATAGCCGGCAACGAAGCCCGTGTCGAGCACGCCGCGCACGCCTTTTTCCACCGAGGGGATGAACTGGTTGGGGATCGCGCCGCCCTTGACGCTGTCGACGAACTCGAAACCCGCGCCGCGCGGCAGGGGTTCGACCTTGAGGAATACTTCGCCGAACTGCCCGGCGCCGCCGGTTTGCTTCTTGTGCCGGCTGTGGCCTTCGGCGCGCGCGGCGATGGTCTCGCGGTACGGGATGGAGGGCGGGCGCGTGTCCAGCTCCAGCTTGTACTGCGTGGCGATCTTCTCCAGCGTGGTCCGCAGGTGCATCTCGCCCAGGCCGCGCATCACGGTTTCGTTGGCCTGCGCGTTGTGCTCGATCTTCAGGCAGGGATCCTCGGCCACCAGCTTGTGCAGCACGTCGGAGACCTTCTGCTCGTCGCCGCGCTTTCGCGGCAGGAGCGCGAGCCCGAACACGGAGGTGGGCAGCTCGAGCGGCTTGGCGCGGATGTGCGCGTCCGCGGGCGAGTCGTGCAGGATGTGGTCGAACTGGATCTCGTCGACCTTGGCGATGGCGCAGATGTCGCCCGGCACCGCCTCGCTCACCTCGGTCTGCGTCCTGCCGCGCAACAGGTACAGGTGCCCGGGCTTGATCGGCTTTCTGCCTTCGCCGACGTAGAGCTGCATGCCGGGGGTGAGCCGGCCCTGGTGCACGCGGAACACGGCGAGGCGCCCGATGTACGGGTCGATCTCGACCTTGAACACGTGGGCGAGCACGTGCTGCGACGGATCGGGCACCGCCTGGAGCTGGCCCGACTGGCCGCCGTCCGTCGGCACATTGAGATACGCGGGCGGGTTGCCTTCCGCCGGATTGGGCAGGAGCCTCACGATCACGTCGAGCAGCTCCTGGATGCCGGCCCCGGTCTTCGCCGAGCAGAACACCACCGGGATCAGGTGCCCCTCGCGCATCGCGGCCTCCAGCGGCTCGTGCAGAGCCTCGGGCCCGATTTCGCCCTTCTCCAGGTACTCGGCCATCAGTTTCTCGTCGACCTCGACCACTTGGTCGACCAGGTTGCGGTGCGCCTGCTCGACCGACGAGAAATCGGCCTCGCCCGAAGGCGTGAAAAAGCAGTCGGAGACCTTGGTCGCCCGCTCCGCGGGCAGGTTGAGCGGCAGGCACTCCTTGCCGAAGGTTTCCTGGATCTCGCCGAGGAGCGCTTCGAGGTCCACGCCCTCGGCGTCGATCTTGTTGACGATCACCAGCCGGTCCACGCCGCGCCGCGCCGCCCACTGCATGAAGCGCCCGGTCATCATCTCGATGCCGTTTTGCGCGTTGATGACGATCGCCGCGGTTTCCACGGCGGCGAGCGCGGGCAGCGCATGGCCGAGGAAGTCGGGATAGCCGGGGGTATCGAGGAGATGGACGCAGGTCGGGGTCTCGCCCCCGTTGACCTCGAAGCTCGCGACGGCGAGCTTGAGCGAATGCTGCAGCTGCTTTTCCTGCGGCGTGTAGTCGCAGACCGTGCTGCCGCGCTCGAGGCTGCCTGGGGCCGCAATCGCGCCTGCGCGCGCGAGCAGCGCCTCGGCCAGCGAGGTCTTGCCGCTGCCCGCCTGGCCGACGAGCGCGATCGTCCTCAGGTGCTTGATGATGTGCTTGCCCAAGCCCCCACCTCCCGGCGCCTATGCTACTTCGGGAGGGCGGGCGCGGGCTACTTCTTTGCCGGGGCCTTTTTTTCCAGCAGCTCGGCGCGACGCTTCAGGATGTCATCGAACGTCGCGCGGGGGATGAGCAGGACATTGCCGGCCAGCGCCCGCTCGCGCGGCAGGCGCTCGGCGAGCTGCTTGCCACGCTCGGCCGCGTCGGCACCGGTGGCCTTCGATGCGCCGGAAATCCACAGCATCGCGAAGTAGTCCTCGCCGCGCAGCTTGCCCAGCTTGAGCGTGTAAGTGAGCGCGTCGAAGGTGGACGCGACCACGGTGACCGGCCGGTCCAGGCCGGTTTCCTCCGGGCGCAGCCCGGGCGCGGCGACATCGGCGAGCGCGACGCGGTTGAGCGAGTAGGACGCCGAGTTGGCGCGGATCACGTCGAGCTTGTCGCCGGCATAAAGCGGCGTCAGCTTCCAGTCGGCGTCGTCGCTCGTGCGCTCGATGCGCCATTTGCCGCGGCCCGGATAGGTGACCTCCAGGGTGCGCACCTTCTCGGCGCCGAACCCGGTGCGGGAGATCCACTGATCGCTCGCCGTCGTGGCGAGGGCCAGGGGATCGGCGACCACGAGCACCGTGCGGGGCGCATCGGGCAGCAGGACGAAGCGTCCGTCGGCGGGTGCGTGTTGCGGATTCTGCGGCTCGCGCTTGAAATACTTCCGGCCCACGACGAGGGCCGCGAGCGCCTTGCCGTCGGTGTCGCGAAACTCCAGGTGCGTGCCCTTGGCATCGAGCGCGAGGCGCGCGCGGTCCTGGTCGCCGAGCGGCTCGGTCTGGCCGACCTTGAGCGCAAGCGCGGCGAGCACCAGCTCGCGCACCTTGGCCACGTCGGCGGGGAATCCGGTGCGCTCGGCGATCGCCCACGCGCCATCGCGGCGCTGCAGGGTGAGCACGGCCTGACCTTCGCGGATGACGATGCTCGCGATGTCCGCGGCCTGCAGCCCCGGCAGCACCGGCTGGCCGAGTTGCTGCGTACCTGCCGGTTGCTGCGCGCCCTGCTGCTGGTGCACCAGGATCGCGCCGCCGCCCAGCACTGCGAGCAACACCACCAGCACCGCGGTGACCCGCGCGTTCATGCCCCGGCGAGCCGCGCCTGCTTGCGCCGGCGCACGAGCGCCACCAGCAACCCCGCGAGCGCCACCAGGATCGGCATCAGCGCGATGTTCGCCACCTTGGTGAGGAACACCAGGCGCTCCGAGTCGTGGCGCAGGTTCTTGCGCAGGTCCTTGAGCGCCGCGCGCGTTTCAGTCACCTTCTTGCGGAAGCGATCCAGTTCCGCCTGCTGTTGGGGCGAGAGGATCTGCGCGCTCTTGGCCGCCCCCGCCGGCGCGGCGCCCTGCAGTTTCTGCAGGGCGTCATTGGTCTTTTGCAGCTCGCTTTCGAGCTCCTGGATCTTGCCGAAATACTGCAGCTGCGCCTCGGCCTCCATCTCCCGCACCACGGTGAGCGGGCGGAACGCGGAGGCGCGACTCTTCAGCGTGAGCAGGCTTTCGTCGGCGGCGAGCTGCTCCACCAGCCCCTGCGCGAAGGCGAGGTTGCCGTTCGAGGGCACCACGATGCGCCGCCCGAACACTTCCTGCACGTCCACCGCCGCACCGTCCTGCAGCATGTCGACGTCAGCGACCAGCACCACCGAGTTGTCGCGCACGGTCTCGGCCAGGTGCGGCGCGGCGGCCGCCGCCGGCTTGGGTGCGGCCGCCTTGTCCGCCGGGCGTCCTTCGGGGAAGGCGGTGCGGAACCTGCCGGACAGGCGCATCGCGAGCGGCTTCGCGGCGCCGCTCGGCGTGAATTCGCGGGTGGCCGCGTCGCCGGCGGCGGTGGCCTTGCTGCCGTCGACCAGCATGTTGTTGGGCGAGCTTCTCACCAATGCCGCGGCCGTCAGGCCCTCGGCGGGTTGTCCCTCGAAGGCGCCGCCGAAGGCGTAGAGCAGCGTCTGGATCTGGCTCGTCACCACGTCGTCGCGATCGAAGGCGGTGCGGTTGAGGGTGAGCACCGTGGGCGTATAGCGCTGTCCCTGGCCCGAGGCGTAGACCACGTCGGCGATCACCCTGCCGGGATTCATCTGCACGCCCCAGGCCTTGAACAGGCGCGGCAGCGTGGAGCTCGTGACCTGCGGCGGCATGCCGGGCATGGGCGTGGGCTGCTGGTCGAAGTAGGCGTAGGGATCGACGAAGGCGATGAGTTTTCC
>DASTTC010000428.1:0-2480 GCA_035760345.1 Burkholderiales bacterium
GCGAGTCCGTAGAACTGCGCGCCGTGGCGGCTGGCGAAGTCCGCCAGCTTGTCGAGCGCGCCGGCTTCCTCGAACGCCACCGCGTAGAGCTCGAGGGCCGCGTGCGCCGTGTAGATGCCGGCGCAGCCGCAAGCGGCTTCCTTCGTGCCGCGGGCGTGCGGCGCGCTGTCGGTGCCGAGGAAGAACTTGGGATGGCCGGAGGTCGCGGCGGCCACCAGCGCTTCGCGGTGCGACTCGCGCTTGAGCACCGGCAGGCAGTAGTGATGCGGGCGGATGCCGCCCAGGAACAGCGCATTGCGATTGAGCAGCAGGTGATGCGCGGTGATGGTCGCGGCCACGTTCGCGCCGGTGACCTCGACGAACTGCACCGCCTCGCGCGTGGTGATGTGCTCCAGCACCACCTTGAGGCCGGGGAAGCGCGCGAGCAGCGGGCTCAGCACCTCCTCGATGAATACCGGCTCGCGGTCGAACACGTCCACTTCCGGGTCGGTGACCTCGCCGTGCACGAGCAGCGGCATGCCCACTTCCGCCATCTTCTCCAGCGTGTGGAAGCAGCGCGAAACGCGCGTCACGCCGGAATCCGAATGCGTCGTGGCGCCGGCCGGATACAGTTTCACGCCGTGCACCTGCCCCGAGAGCCGCGCGCGCGCGATCTCCTCGGGCGGCGTGTCGTCGGTGAGGTACAGCGTCATCAGCGGCTCGAACGCCGCGTCCTCGGGCAGCGCGGCGAGGATGCGGTCGCGGTAGGCGAGCGCTTGCGCCGTGGTGCGCACCGGGACGCGCAAATTGGGCATGATGATGGCGCGCGCGAAGCGCCGCGCGCTGTCCGGCAGCACGTCGGCCATCTGCGGGCCGTCGCGCAGGTGCAGGTGCCAATCGTCCGGTCGCGGCAGGGTGAGGCGATCCATGGCGCGATTCTACTTGCCGCGCTTCAGCGCCCGACGGTACAGCGCATTGCGCGGCACGCCGCTGATGCGCGCGGCGAGCCGCGCCGCCTCGCTCGGGGGCAGCACCTCCAGTAGCGCGTCGAGGGCGCGATCGCCCTCGTCCAGGGCCGGCGCCGCGGCGGCGGCGGGCCCCAGGACCAGCACGAACTCGCCCTGCTCGCGGTGCGCCTGCGCGTCGAGCCAGGCGCTCGCCTGCCCGAGCGGCAGGCGCGCCACCTCCTCGAACTTCTTGCTCAGCTCGCGCGCGATGACGACCTCGCGCTCGGCGCCGTAGCGCAGGCGCAGGTCTTCCAGGGTTTCGCGCACGCGGTGCGGTGCCTCGTAGAAGATCACCGGACAGGCAGACTCGAGCGCGTCGAGCGCCTTGCGCCGCGCCACCGGCTTGGGCGGCAGGAAGCCGACGAACAGGAACCGGTCCGCCGCGAACCCGGCGGCGGAAAAAGCCGCGATCGCGGCATTCGCGCCGGGGATGGGCACGACGCGTACGCCCTCGCGATGGGCCGCCTCCACCAGGAGCGCCCCGGGGTCCGAGATGCCCGGCGTTCCTGCATCGCTGACCAGGGCCACGCTGCGCCCGGCGCGCAGTTCCTCGAGCAGTTTTGCGCTCGCGGTGCGCTCGTTGTGCGCGTGCAGCGCCAGCGTGGCGCGCTCGATGCCGTGGCGCGCGAGCAGCGTGCGCGTGGTGCGCGTGTCTTCGCAGGCCACGATGTCGGCCGAGCGCAGCGTCGCGAGCGCGCGCGGACCGGCGTCGGCGAGATTGCCGATCGGCGTGGCGACGACGTACAGGATTCCCGGGGGCACGGTCAACGCGGCATGGGGGTGCGGCGTTAAGGGTGCCATGAACCGGACCGGCGCGCGAGCCGAAGACCTGTGCGAGGCGCTGCTGCGCAACGCCGGCTTGCGCATCGTCGAGCGCAACTGGCGCTGCCGCTTCGGCGAGATCGACCTGGTGGCCGAGGACGGCGCGACCCTGGTGTTCGCCGAGGTACGCTTGCGCCGGGACGGCGCCTACGGCGGCGCGGCGGAGAGCATCACCGCGGCGAAACGCGCCCGGATCGTCGCCGCCGCACGACTGTATCTTGCCGGCCGCGCGGTTCCCGCCTGCCGCTTCGACGTCTTGCTGCTCGATGCACTCGAGCCCGTACGCATCCGCTGGATCCGCGACGCCTTCGGCGAGTAGCGGCGCGGCGGCCGGCCGCGATCCGCGTGTAGAATCAGTCCGCCATGGGTCACGCCGATCAGAGCGCCGCGCTGGCCGAGCGCATCGCGGCGCACTTTGCCGATAGCGCGCAGCTCAAGCTCGCCGCGGCGAAGAGCCTCGCCGAAGCCCAGCTGTTTGGAGACCAACCATGATTCTTCCGCGAAGCCTCCTGCTGGCCGCGGCGCTGGCCGCGCCCCTGCTGCAGGGATGCGTCGAAATGGCCGTGGTGGGCGCCGGCGTGGCGCTGGCGACGATCGAGGACCGGCGCACCACCGGCACGCAGCTCGAAGACCGCGGCATCGATCTGCGCGCCGCGAACCGCATCGACGACC
>DASTTC010000429.1:0-2113 GCA_035760345.1 Burkholderiales bacterium
CCCTTCCCCCAGCAGCTGCAGGCCGACGGCATCGGGCACGTCGTGGCGCAGGTCGGGCCGGTGATCGGGCCGTGCGGCTTCTCCAGCCTCGCCGCGACGCCCGCGTGGCTGAAGACGGATATGGCCAAGGCGTTCATCCGCGCGTACCGCAAGACGCGCGTCTACATGAACCAGGCGCCCGCCGCCGAGATCGCGAAAGCGGAAAAGCCCTACTTCCCGAAGATCGACGAGACGGTGCTCGCCGATTGCATCGCCACCTACCAGAAACTCGGCACCTGGACGCCGCACGTGCAAATCACGCCGGCGGCCTACGAGAAGACGCTGGACATCTTCGAGTACAACGGGCAGCTGAAGAGCCGCTACCGCTACGAGCAGGTCTGCGCCGCGCCGCCGGCCGGCTAGAAGCGGTACGCGGGATTGTTCGGGTCGAAGTCGGCTTCGCCGAGTGCTGCGTCGAGGACGAGGTTTTCGTAGGCGTAGTTCTCGACGAGCTGCCCATCCCGGTCGTAGACCCTGATGCGCAGGAGAATCCTGTTCTCGGCGTCCTGGTTGACGACGAAGCGCTGGCCGACGTAGTCGCCGGACTTCTCCCCGGGGAAGGTCATTTCGAGGATGCGGGTGTGCCTGCCGTAGATCGTTTCCCCGCCGCGATCGGCGAAGGCCAGCTCACCGCGCTCGATCGCCTTGCGCATGTTGGCCGCCACAGTCTGCAGCAGGAAGCCGATCCCGGTGCTGGTGACCGGGCGCAGGTTGTCCGCCATGAGCGCCGGGTCCCTCGGGTCCAGGTCCGCCGTGAAAAAGCTCAGGAGCCCGCCCCGATGCGCCCGCGCGCGGCCTTCGTTCCAGTCCGCCCTGTAGAGCAGCTCGCTGCCCTCATGCGGCGCGCGTATCCATTTCATGTACAGGCTGAAGGGCGCTCGCCGGCATTTGAGGAAGATGGTTTCCGCGGGCTGGAGGATGCCGGCGACCCGCTGCTGCTTGTGGAAGATGGCGGTATACGATTGCACCCGCTTGTAGGCGGCCTCGGCATCGCGCAGCCATTGCTCGGCGCCGGGCGCGGCGGCGATGGCCTGTGCGGCCAGCGCGGTAGCGGCGAAGAGTGCCGAACGAAGGAGCGGGGACATCAGCGGGCACGACCAGGTTGAATTGACCCGGAATGCTATCCATACCATCCTGCCCGATACCCGTTCGCCCTTGCGTATGATCCATTCGGATCAATGACTGCGTTCCTGCAGCGCTTTGCCAATATCCGCCGCGAGGAGGTCCTGCCTGCCTTCGTCGCGGGGCTGTTCTTCTTTTGCGTGCTCACCGCGCTGATGGTGGTGCGCCCGGCGCGCGAGGCGCTCGGCATGCAGCGCGGCATCGAGGCGCTGCGCTGGCTGTTCTTCGGCACCGTGCTCGTGACGCTGCTGGTCAATCCGGTGTTCGGCTGGCTGGTAAGCCGGTTCCGGCGCGTGGTGTTCGTCAGCGCAACGTACCTGTTCTTCGCCTTCGGCCTGGTCGCGTTTTATTTTCTCCTCGTGCTTGTGCCCGAGAGCGTGGGCCAGCGCACCGGGCAGGTGTTCTACGTGTGGTTCAGCGTGTTCAACCTGTTCGCCACCATGCTGTTCTGGGCGCTGATGGCGGATCGCTTTTCGCTGGAGCAGTCGAAACGCCTGTTCGGCGCCATCGCCGTGGGCGGCACGCTCGGGGCGATCTTCGGGCCGTGGCTGGCGAGCCAACTCGCGCAGCCTCTCGGCACGCCGGCGCTGCTGGTGGTCGCGGCCGCTTTCCTGCTGCTCGCGCTCGGGTCGGCCTGGTGGCTGACCCGCCTGCGTCCCGAGGCCGGCGATGCGCCGCCCGATTCCCTGGTGATCGGCGGCAGCGCCTGGGAGGGGCTGCAGTCGGTGCTCCGCTCGCCGTACCTCATCGCCATCTGCGGCTACGTGCTGATCCTCGCGGTGATGGCAACTTTTCTGTATTTCACGCGTCTGCAGATGGTGGCCGCCCTCGGCACCCACGTGGATATGCGCACCGCGATGTTCGCGCGCATCGACCTGATCACGCAGGTGACGACGCTCGTGCTGCAGGCGCTCATCACCGGGCACCTGATGAAGCGGCTCGGGGTGTCGGT
>DASTTC010000430.1:0-3091 GCA_035760345.1 Burkholderiales bacterium
GCCGATATCGCGGCGCCGGCCAAGCCGGTGCGGGCCGCGCCCGAGCAAAGCGCCCCGGCGCCCGTGCCCTGGCTCAACGACTTCGTGCTTGCGCAGACCCGCCTGCTGGTGGTGGTCCTGGCGCAGGCGCCGATCGTCGTGCTGCTCGCGTACTTCCTGCTGGCCGCGGGCGAGCACTTCCGGCGCAAGCTCCTCCTGCTCGTCGGGCCCTCGCTGGCGGCGAAAAAGGACGCCGTGCGTGTGCTCGAGGAGATTGACGAGCAGATCCGGCGCTTTTTGTTCTCGACCATCATTTCGAACGTCCTGCTGGCGATCGCCACCTGGCTCGCGTTCGCGGCGCTCGGCGTCGAAAGCGCGCCCCTCTGGGGCGTGGCTGCCGGGGTGCTGCACTTCGTTCCCTACCTCGGCCCGCTCGCGGTGGCGCTCGCGAGCGGCCTGGCCGCCTACCTGCAGTTCGATTCGCTGCTCTCCGGGCTCGCGGTGGCCGGCGCGTCGATCGCGGTGGCGACAGTGGTGGGGCTGCTGTTCACCACCTGGCTGCAAGGCCGGTTTGCGCGTGTGAATGCCGCGGTGCTGTTCATCGCGCTACTGTTCTTCGGCTGGCTGTGGGGTATCTGGGGGCTGCTGCTCGGCGCGCCGCTGGTCGCCATCGCCAAGGTCGTGTGCGACCGCGTGGAGTCGCTGCAGCCGGCCGCGGTGTTGCTCGGCCGCTAAGCGACCCGCAACAGGAAGCCCTGCACCTCGTCGCAGTTGAGCACGCGCAGCACGCGCCGCTGCTCCTCGGTCTCCACGCCTTCGGCGACCACCTTGATCTTCAGCGCGCGCTATCAGGGGCGCCAGGCTCAGGGTGATGTTCATGCGGCTTCCTTGTAGGGGTGTTTTGAAGGGCGAGCGGCGCGGTGCTCGATGCTCGCCGATGAACGGGCCCATGTATGTTCGACAGCGCACTGCCGAAATGGTCGGTTGTGCGCTGTACAGCCCATGTATGTTCGACAGCGCACCGCCAAAATGGTCGGTTGTGCATGTGCAGCAAAGGGCACACAGTTCGCGCCCCCACGAGCAAGGGGGTGCCTATGAGACCCTTCCCTCGCCGAATCCTGCAGATGCTCGCCGCGTTGTTCGCGTTGAACGCGGTCGCGGTTGCCGCGCACGCCGAAGGCGAACGCGCGTCCAGGCTCAATCTGAGCCTCTACGGCTTGTCGTACCACCCCGACCGGGAAGGCACGAGCCGCGATGACCTGGACAACGAGTTCAATCTAGGCATCGGCCTTAACTACACATTGCGCGAGAATGAGCGCCGCATCACCTACGTGGAAGCCGGCTTTTTCCGGGACTCGGGCAGCCGCACGGCGATGATGGCCGGGCTCGGCTATCAGTACAAGTTCGGCAAGCGCTGGCGACTCGGCGGCGCGCTGGTGAGCGTGCTCAGCCCGACCTACAATGACGGCCGGCTCGCCCTTGGGTTGCTGCCGGTCGTCACGTACGATTTCGGCCGCGTGAAGTTGAATGCGATGTACGCGCCACGCATCGGCGAGTACAACAAGTTCGCCGTGTTCGGCCTTTATTTCAGCCTGCCGTTCGGCCCCTAAGCGCTGCGCGACGGGCACGGCGCCCGTATGTCGGCCAGCGCACAGAACAGCGCCGGGGCCAGGACCATCATCGACGTTTCGCGTCAATGGGATGCAGGCATGCTGTTCACCATCGCCGTCGTGCTGGTCGTCTTGTGGTTCCTGGGGCTGGTCACCGCCAATACGCTGGGCGGCCTGATCCACGCGCTGCTGCTGATCGCGGTCATCATTCTTCTGGTGCGCGTGATCTCCGGTCGCAAGGCGCTGTAACGCAAAAGCTGAACGCAGGCCCGACGGGCCCGCGCGGGCGGGCCTAAGCCGTGGAAGCGCCTTGCCGGTGGCGCACGTCGGCCAGCAGCCGGGTGAACTCCTTGCGTACCACGTCGTAGCACTCGCAGGCGCGCGTTTCCAGGCCGGCGCGCTGCAGCACCGTGATGTGGCCGCGGCGATAGCGGATGACGCCGGCCTCCTGCAGCCTGCCGGCGGCATCCGTGACGCCTTCACGGCGCACGCCGAGCATGCTGGCGACCAGTTCCTGGGTTATGACAATCTGGCCCGAGGGGATGCGATCGAGGGTCACCAGCAGCCAGCGGCACAACTGCTGCTCCACGGCATGGTGCCGGTTGCACACGGCGGTTTGCGTCATCTGCGTCATCAGCGCCTGCGTGTAGCGCAGCAGCAGTTGATGCAGCGCGCCGGGGCGATCGAACTCCTGCTTCAGCACGCGGCGCGTCAGGCGGTACGCGATCCCCGCGGTCTGCACCACGGCCGAGCTGGGCGTGGTATTCCCGCCCATGAAGAGCGAAATTCCCACCATGCCTTCGTTGCCCACGCCCGCCACCGAGGCCGATGCGCCGGTCGCCATCACATAGTGCAACGAGGCGATGGACGTGACCGGGAAATAGGCATATTGCAACTGCTCGCCGGGCTCGTACAGCATGTCGCCGAGCCGCATCGGAATGCGTTCCAGGTGCCCGGCCAGGCGCTCGAAATCCGCCGGGGGCAGAGCGGCGAGCAGCAGGTTCTGGCTCGATTCGTTGGCTTGCGGCATGGCCGTCCTACGGCTGCGCGAATATTTCGATGCCGATGCCGCGGTAGCCGATGAAGCGGCAAGCCTGGTTGAACATCGGCTCCCCGCTCACCTGGAATTTTTGCTGCGTGCCGTCGGCATTGACGCGGCTGTAGATGAAATCGAGGAACGGCTGCCGGGATTCGATGATGGCCTGCAGCGCCGTGCGCTCCGCGTCGTTCCAGCCGTCCGGGTGGAGCGCGCGGACATTGTCCGCCAGCGCCTCGACCCGCAGTCCGAGCATCTCCAGGACCGGGCCGGAGACCTTGGTGAACTTGCCGTTCTCGTCCTGCTCCCAGTACCAATCCGAGGCAAGCTCCGTCAGGGCGCGGTAGCGCGCCTCGCTTTCGCGCAATTGGGCGGTACGCTCCTCGACCGTGCGCTCCAGCGCCTGATTGGTGTCGGCCAGCTTGCCGTAGAGCAGCCGCACCTCCACCGTGTTGCGGATGCGCGT
>DASTTC010000431.1:0-3263 GCA_035760345.1 Burkholderiales bacterium
GGCGATTCCGCGGGCGGCTCGGCGAAGGAGGCGCGCGACAAGGAGTCGCAGGCGATCCTGCCCTTGCGCGGCAAGGTGCTCAACACCATGTCCAAGGACTCGCGCACCGTGCTCGCCAACAAGGAGCTGCAGGCGATCGCCACCGCGATCGGGGTGGACCCGCACGGGCCGCAGGATGCGGCGGACCTCTCCGGGCTGCGCTACGGCAAAGTGATCCTGATGACCGACGCCGACGTGGACGGCGGGCACATCCAGGCGCTGCTGCTCACCTTTTTCTTCATGCACGCGCCCAAACTCGTCGAGGCGGGTCATGTATACGTGGCGCAGCCGCCGCTGTTCAAGGTGGAGATCCCGGCGCAAGGCAAGGGCAAGCCCCAGCGGCGCGCGTACTGCCTGGACGACGACGAGCTGGAAGAGACGCTCGCCGCGCTGAAGAAGGAAAAGGTGAAGGAGGGTTCTTGGGAGATCTCGCGCTTCAAGGGCCTCGGGGAAATGAGCCCCGAGCAGCTGTGGGAAACGACCATGAACCCGGACACGCGGCGCCTCGTGCGCATGCAACTGCAGGCCAAGGACATTGCCAAAGTGAGGCTGACGTTCGAAAAATTGATGGACGCAGGCGAAGCGGAAGAACGCAGGAACTGGATGCGCGAGCACTGGAAAACCGTGGAAGCGGACATTTAAATGGGGACAGTCCCTATTTAGGAGGGCGCCGTGGCCAAGAAGAAGCTGAAGGCGTTCTGGGAGCGGGCCTACAAGGGCCATGTGCTGTGGCAGGGCAAGCAGAAACTCGGCAAGGTGACGCTCGCGGGCGAGCGGCGCTACGGCTGGGAGGCCGCCGGCAAGAGGGGCGCGAGCGACGACCTCGAAAAAGCGAAGAAGGCCGTGGAACTCGCCGTGGCATTGGGTGACAAGCAACTGGACCTTTTCAAATGACCCTGGATACGCGAACGCCCGACCTGTTCACGCCCGAAAATGGCGACGACGCGGCGCCGATCGAGCGCCACGCCGCGCAGGCCTACCTCGGCTATGCGGTCTCGACCGTCAAGTCGCGCGCGCTGCCCGAGATCGCGGACGGCCTGAAGCCCGTGCAGCGACGCATCCTGTACGCCATGGGCGACGCCGGCTCGCAGGGCTTCGCCAAGTGCGCGCGCTACGTCGGCGAGGTGCTCGGCAAGTACCACCCGCACGGCGACTCCTCGACCTACGAGGCCCTGGTCCATCTCGCGCAGCCCTTCTCCATGCGCTATCCGCTCATCGACGGCCAGGGCAACTTCGGCTCGCGCGACGGCGACTCGGCCGCGGCCTACCGCTACACCGAGGCGAAGCTCGCGCGCATCGCCGAGTTGATGCTCGCCGAGATCGGCGAAGGCACGGTCGATTTCGCGAAGAACTACGACGGCAAGTTCGAGGAGCCGGTGCTGCTGCCGGCACGCCTGCCGTTTGGCCTGCTGAACGGCTCCTTCGGCATCCCGGTGGGCTTTTCCACCCGCATTCCCTCGCACAACCTGAAGGAAGTCGCCGCCGCGGCCGCCTACGTCATCAAGCACGCGCGCGCCAAGCTCGACGACGTGCTCGAGCTGCTGCCCGGGCCCGATTTTCCCGGCGGCGGACAGATCATCTCGCCGGCGGAAGAGATCCGGCAGGCGTACGAGGCGGGCAGGGGTTCCCTGCTCTTGCGATGCAAGTGGGAAACCGAGCAGCTCGCGCGCGGCCAGTGGCGCGTCGTGGTCACCGAGCTGCCGCATGGCGTTTCCGTGCGGCAGGTGTCGGAGGAAATCGAGGCCCTCGCGAATCCCAAGCCCGGCCTGGGCAGGAAGGAAGTCACCCAGGAGCAAAAGCGCCTGAAGCAATTCATCCTCGACCAGGTCGAGGCGGTGCGCGACGAGAGCGACCGCAAGTCCAGGCTGCGGCTGGTGATCGAGCCGCGTTCGTCGCGCCAGAGCCCCGAGGAGCTGATGGCCACGCTGATGGTGCGGACCTCCCTCGAATCCCGCTACGCGGTGAACATGACCTGGCTGGGCCTGGATGGCCTGCCGGAGACCAAGGGCATCGTCGGGATCCTGCGCGAGTGGGGCGAGTGGCGCATCGAGACCGTGCGCCGGCGCACGCGGCGTCGCCTCGACAGGTGCGAGGAGCGCCTGCACATCGTGCTCGGGCGGCTCCTGGCCTACGGGCGCATCGACGAGATCATCAAGCTGATCCGCGCGGCCGACGACCAGGCCGACGCCAAGGCGAAGATGATGGCGAAGTGGAAATTCTCCGAGCGCCAGGCGGAGGACATCGTCAACATCCGCCTCGGCCAGCTCACCAAGCTCGACGGCGTGAAACTCAACGACGAGAGGAAAGCGCTGGAAGCCGAGCGCAAAGGCCTGAAGGACGTCCTCGGCGACGAAAAGGAACTGCGCAGGCTCGTGGTGGCGGAGCTCGCGGAGGACGCGAAGAAGTACGGCGACGCGCGCCGCACCCTCATCAGGACGGCGGAGCGCGCGCAGGTGGAGCGCACCGTGGTGGAGGAACCGATCACGGCGATCTTGTCGCACAAGGGCTGGATCCGCGCGCGCACCGGCCACAACCTCGATCTCGCCACGCTCACCTTCAAGGACGGCGACGGCCTGTTGCAGGTGCTCGAATGCAAGACCACCGACCCGGTGATCGTGCTGGCGGCCTCGGGCAAGAGCTACACGCTGGAGGCCGCGGCGCTGCCCACCGGGCGCGGCGACGGCTCGCCGGTGAACACGCTGGTGAACTCTTCGTCGGATGACATCGTCTGGATGGGCACCGGCAACCTCGAGCAGCCGCTGCTGATGAACAGCAGCGCGGGGCTCGGATTCGTTTGCAGGCTGGGCGACCTCGTGTCCAAGACGCGCCAGGGCAAGGATTTCATGAGCGTGGGCGAGGGCGCACGCGCGCAGGCGCCCGCGCCGCTCGGGGCCGGAAAGTTCATTGCCGCGTTGTCGTCGGATGCGCGCCTGCTCGTGTTCCCGCTCGACGAAGTCCCGGTGCGCCCCAACGGCGGCGTGGGCGTGCAGCTTCTCGCGCTGCCGGACAATGTGACGCTCGCCGCGGCCGCGGCCACCGACGGCAAATCGCTCGCCGTGTCCGGCATCAAGCGCAAGAACCGTGCCTCCGAAACGCTCGACGCGAAGCAGCTCGCCGAGCACATGGGCAAGCGCGCGCAGCGCGGCAAGGTCTGTGACGTGGGATTCAGGCCCGATCGCCTTGGTGCCTAGCGAAATCCGGCCGGCCCTCGCGCCCGCGGCAAT
>DASTTC010000432.1:0-3580 GCA_035760345.1 Burkholderiales bacterium
GTCGATCAGCGCGCCGCCCGAGTTGCCCGGATTGATCGCGGCGTCGGTCTGGATGAAATTCTCGAACGTGTTGATGTGCAGGCCGCTGCGGCCGAGCGCCGAGACGATCCCCGAGGTCACCGTCTGGCCGACGCCGAACGGGTTGCCGATGGCGAACACCGGGTCGCCCACGCGCAGCTGCTCGGACCGGCCGAACGCGATCGCCTGCAGCCGGTCGGAGTTCACGCGCAGGACCGCGAGGTCGGTCTCCGGATCCACGCCCACCACCTTGGCGGGCAGCTGCGTGCCGTCCGCGAGCGCGACCTCGATCTCGTCAGCGGCCTCGACCACGTGGAAGTTGGTGACGATGTACCCGGCCGTGCTCACGATGACGCCCGAGCCCAGGCTGGAGGCGCGCTGCGGGTCCTGGGCTGACGGGTCGCCGAAAAATCGGCGGAACAACGGATCATTGAGCAGCGGATTGCGCGGCGCACGCACTTCCTTCGAGGTGAACACGTTCACCACCGCCGGCGTGGCGCGTCCCACCGCCTCCTGGAACGAGGCGACGCGTTGCGCCGGCGCGGAGGCCGTTTGTACGGGAACGCTCACGACGGCCGCCGGTGAGGACGCCGGCATCAATCTTGTCGGAAGCCAGTCGGGCTTGAGGGTCGACACGACAAACAGCACCGCCACGCACACGGTCGCCGTTTGCGCAAAGATGAGCCAGAGGCGGTGCAACATAGGGACCCGCGAATCTAGCATATTTCCTTGAATATTGAACCGCTTAGGGCGCAAATCGTGGACATTCCCGCAGTCGCTCGCTAGAATGGCGCCTGTTTCGCCACTCTCCCACTTTTTTCCAACAAGAATCAACCCCATGAGCGAACAGAAGAAAGTCGACAAGTCGCGGCGCAATCTGGTGGTGGCGACCTCCGTGCTCGGGGGTGCCGCCTCGCTCGGCGCCGCGGCGCCCTTCGTGGCCAGCATGTGGCCCTCCGAGCGCGCCAAGGCCGCCGGCGCGCCGATCGAAGTGGACATCTCGGCAATCGCGCCCGGGGAGCTGAAAGTGTTCGAGTGGCGCGGCAAGCCCGTGTGGGTGATCCGCCGCACGCAAGAGATGCTTGCGTCGCTCAAGCAGGGGGTGGGCAATCTCACCGACCCCGCCTCCAAGGCCTCGCTGCAGCCCGAGTACGCGCTGAACGAGCATCGCTCGGTGAATCCCGAGGTGATGGTGATGGAAGGCGTGTG
Source organism: Burkholderiales bacterium (assembly GCA_035760345.1). GTDB lineage: Bacteria > Pseudomonadota > Gammaproteobacteria > Burkholderiales > SG8-39 > JAABQT01. The sequence continues at coordinate 1,228 of DASTTC010000432.1, forward strand.
CACCCACCTGGGCTGCTCGCCGCAGCAGCGTACCGCCGAGGCCAAGGCGGAGATGGGCGGGGACTGGGCCGGTGGCTTTTACTGCCCGTGCCACGGCTCGAAGTTCGACTACGCGGGCCGCGTGTACCGCGGCGCGCCGGCGCCGACCAACCTGCCGGTGCCGCCCTACACGTTCCTGTCCGACAGCACGCTGCGCATCGGCGACGACAAGAAAGGGGCGTAGGCGATGTCTTCGCGGCTGATGGCCCTGTGGGACTGGTTCGACTCGCGCATGCCCTCGGTGGGCGAGGAGTGGCGCAAGCACGCCTCCGAGTACTACGCGCCCAAGAACTTCAACTTCTGGTACTACTTCGGCGCGCTGTCGCTGCTGGTGCTGGTGATCCAGATCGTCTCGGGCATCTTCCTCACCATGCACTACAAGCCCGACGCCACGCTCGCTTTCGGCTCGGTCGAGTACATCATGCGCGACGTGCCGGGCGGCTGGATCCTGCGCTACATCCACACCACCGGCGCCTCGGCGTTCTTCGTGTTGGTCTACCTGCACATGTTCCGCGCGCTGCTCTACGGCTCGTATCGCGAGCCGCGCGAGCTGGTGTGGATCTTCGGCGTGCTGCTCTACCTCACGCTGATGGGCGAGGCGTTCTTCGGCTATCTGCTGCCCTGGGGCCAGATGTCCTACTGGGGCGCGCAGGTGATCGTGAACCTGTTCGGCACCGTGCCCTTCATCGGCGAGACGCTCGCGCTGTGGATCCGCGGCGATTACGTGGTGTCGGACGTGACGCTCAACCGTTTTTTCGCGCTGCACGTGATCGCGCTGCCGCTGGTGCTGCTGGGGCTGGTCGCGGCGCACCTGCTGGCGCTGCACGACGTGGGCTCGAACAACCCCGACGGCATCGAGATCAAGAAGAACAAGGACGCCAACGGCCGGCCCGTCGACGGCATCCCGTTCCATCCGTACTATACGGTGAAAGATACGGTCGGCGCGGTGGTGTTCCTCGCCATCTTCTGCATCGTGCTGTTCTTCATGCCGGAGATGGGCGGCTATTTCATCGAGCACAACAACTTCATCCCCGCCGACCCGTTGAAGACGCCCGAGCACATCGCGCCGGTGTGGTATTTCACGCCGTACTACTCGATCCTGCGGGCGGTGCCGCCGCTGTTCAACTCGCAGTTCCCGGGGGTGGCGGCGATGGGCATCGCGACGCTGATCCTGTTTTTCCTGCCCTGGCTCGACCGCTCGCCGGTGAAGTCGATCCGCTACCGCGGCGCCTACTACAAGGGCGCGTTGGCCCTCTTCGTGGTCGTGTTTCTGGTGCTGGGCTATCTCGGGGTGAAGCCCACCACGGTGTGGGGCCAGTTCGGCTTCGACGCCTTCTTCCTCGACACCAAGGAAATCGCCACCTGGGCGGCGCGCCTGTGCACGGTGCTGTACTTCGCGTTCTTCATCCTGATGCCGTGGTACACGGCAAAGGACAAGGTCAAGCCGGTGCCCGACCGGGTGACGATGTGAGGGCCGCCGCCATGCGACAGATCCTCGCAGTGTTGCTGCTGGTCCCGGCCCTCGCGCTCGCCGCCGAATCCGGCCATGCGCTGGAGCGCGCGCCCATCGACCCGCGCGACCTGGTGAGCCTGCAGTCCGGCGCGCGCACCTTCGTCAACTACTGCCTGAACTGTCACAGCGCGCAGTACATGCGCTACAACCGCCTCACCGACATCGGCCTGACGGAGGCGCAGATCGGCGACAACCTGATGTTAGCCGCCGACAAGGTGGGCGACACCATGAACGTGGCGATGACGCCGAAGGACGGCAAGGCCTGGTTCGGCGTGCCACCGCCGGACCTGTCGGTGATCTCGCGCTCGCGCGGCGTGGACTGGCTCTACACGTACCTGCGCACGTTCTACCGCGACGACAAGACCCCCAGCGGCTGGAACAACCGCGTGTTCGCGAATGCCGCGATGCCGCATGTGCTGTGGAAGGTGCAGGCGGAGCAGTCCCCCGTGCAGTACGACCGCACCGTGCGCGACCTCGTGAACTTCCTCGCCTACCTCGGCGAGCCCGTCGGGCAGGCGCGCAAGTCGATCGGCATCGTCGTGCTGTTCGTGCTGGGCGTGATTTTCGTGTTTGCCTACGCGATGAAACAAGCGTTCTGGAAGGACGTGCGCTAGCCCGAACCCCCTCCGGGGTGCGCGCGAGCGCGCCCGCCAACAGGATCCCCGCCCCATGATGCAACTGTATTCCGGCACCACGTGCCCCTTCAGCCACCGCTGCCGCTTCGTGCTGTACGAGAAGGGCATGGACTTCCAGGTCATCGACGTGGACATGTTCAACAAGCCCGAGGACCTGGCGGTGATG
>DASTTC010000433.1:0-10207 GCA_035760345.1 Burkholderiales bacterium
CCCGCCGGTGGCGTGCCGCTGTCGGGCGCCTCGCAATCTGTAGGCCCTGGGAAGGGCTCAGCAGTGCCGCCTGTGGCGCGCGATGTTGTGCAGTTGCATCGCCGTGGCCGGAATCCGGTCGCAGCAGCGGAACGCATAGAACAAAGCCGCGTCGAGTTCCGTCGCATCCGCTGGAGCGGCCTGCAGCGTACGCCAGCGCGGCCATTGCCGGGACTCGAAGGCGTGCACCGCCGCGGCGAGCATCTCCGAGCGCCGCCAGGGCAGCAAGTCTTGCCCGAGGATCTGCCAGGCGCGCCGCAGCCAGTAGTCGCGCGACGCGCGGCGCAGCGCGCCGTCGCGCCACGGGAGTCGCAGGCAGCGCTCCAAGGGCACGGTGCCGCCGCTCGCCAGAAACGCGCTGAATCCCTTGCTCAGCCAGTCGAAGTCCGCTGCGGCGATCTGCCCGCTCGCGACTCGCTGGGCGCGCTCCAGCTCCTCCAGGAGCAGGCGATCCCGGAGCGCGTCTTCCGCGGGTGCGCCGGCCGGCGCGAGCATCGGTCTCTGGCTCCTCTACTTTGCCGTTACTTCGTGCATCGCCGCGGGCACGGCGTCGATGGCGACGTGCGATGCCTCGCGCCCGGGGGAGTAGATGTCGTTGATGTTCCAGTGCCCGCCTGTGGGGACCGGCTCGTTCATCATCGCCACGTCGATGACGAACGGGCGGCCGGACGTCACCGCTCGCTCGAGCGCCGGCTTGAACTCCCCGGCCGACTTGATCTGCACCCCGTCGGCGCCGTAGGCGCGGGCGATGGCGGCGAAATCCGGCGAATAGGGCTCGGCGCCGCGCCGGAATACGCAGCCGAAGGCGGTCCCGTAATGCGCCATCTCCAAGCCGGCGATCGTTCCATAGGCGTAGTTGTTCATGACGACCCAGACCACCGGGATACCCTGCTCGACTGCCGTGGCGAGCATCGCCGGATTCTGGCCGAAGCCGCCGTCGCCGACCAGCGCGAGCACCACCTTGTCCGGGCAGGCGAGCTTGGCGCCGAGCGCGGCGGGTGCGCCGAAGCCCATGGTCGCGTATCCGCCGGGCGTGAGGATGCTGCCCGGCGTGTAGATCGGGAACTGCTGGCCGACGCCGTTCTTGTTCCAGCCGACGTCAGTCGTGATGATGGCGTCGCGCGGCAGCACCTCGCGTACCGCCGCGAGGATGCGCTCCGGCCGCATCGGGTAGGCGTCGCTGCGCACGTGACGCTCGTTGGCGCGCGCGAACTCCGCGCGGTTGGCGGCGATCTCCTTCAGCAACCGATCCTTGCGCAGTCCCGCGGGGTAGAGGCGCCTGGCGACCCGCAGCAGCACGCCCAGCGCCTGCTTCAGGTCGGCGACCGCGCCGATCTCGACCGGAAAGTTGCGCCCGATCTCCGCCGGGTCGATATCGATGTGGATGAGGCGCGTGGGCGGAATGCTGAACGTATAACGCGAGTCCCAGGAGCTGCAGTCGGCCTCGGCGAAGCGCGTGCCCAGGCCGATGACATAGTCGGCCTCGCGGCATTTCTGGTTGATGAATTTTGTTCCCCAGAATCCCGTCATGCCCAGCGTCAGCGGGTGATCGTCGGGGAGCACGCCCTTGCCCATGAGGCTGTGTGCCACCGGCAGCGACAGGTGGCTGACGAGCTCGCGCAACTCGTTGGCCGCGTCGGCGAGGATCACGCCGCCGCCCGCATAGGCAACCGGGCTGTGGGCCTCGGCGAGTGCCGTGATGATGCGTGCCGCGGCGTCCTCGTCGATCGAGGGCTTATGCAGCTTCTTCGCGTTGTGGCGCAGGCGCTCGAACAGCGCGACGTCGACCTCCTTGGAGAAGATGTCCATCGGCACCGAAACGAGCACCGGCCCCGGCCGGCCGCTCTCGGCGAGGCTGAAGGCCTTTTCGATGATCTCGGGAAACAGGTCCGGCCGCTCCACGCGCCAGGCCCGCTTCACGAAAGGCCGGTAGATCTCCCACTGCGCGGCATCGGCGTGGAGATTGACTTCCTGGTGCGGGTGCTTCCCGTAATAATGGCTCGGCACATCCCCCGCGATGACCACCAGCGGGATGGAATCCAGCGCCGCGTTCGCGACGCCGGTGGAAGCATTGGTGAGCCCCGGTCCGAGGTGCGACAGCACGACCGCCGTCTGATGCTTGGCGCGCGCATAGCCGTCGGCGGCATGCGCCGCAACCTGCTCATGGCGCGTGTTGATGAACTTGATGCGGCTCTTCGACAGCTCCGCGAGCACCGCTATGTTGGTATGCCCGCAAAGCCCGAAAACGTACTCGACGCCGCGCTCCTCGAGGTATCTCACCAGCTGCCTGGAAATCAGTTGTTTCATCGCTCCTCCTCGAACTGTTTGCGGTCGGCGCGTCCGGCGTGCAACCGCCGGTGCGCCGGCCCGACGTACTTGAAAGGAATCTCCGGCGGCATGGGTCCTTTGATGCGCCCCCCCTGCTGCATCTGCTCCCACGCATGGGCGAGAATGCCGACCGAGCGCGAGAGAATGAACAGGCCACGCCCAAGCTCGGGGGCAAATCCCAGCTCGCAGTATATGACCGCTGTGGCAGCGTCGATGTTCATCGGCAGGCGCAGCCCTTTGCGCCGCTGCAGCGATTTCTCGATCGACATGGCGATTCCCGGAAAGCGGCCGCTCACCGTGCCCTGGCGCTGCGCGGTGCGCACCAGCGCGAGCAGCTTGCCGGCGCGCGGGTCGACGGCATGGAAGCGGTGACCAAAACCGGGAATGATGCTGCCGTTTTCGGCGATGAAACGATCGAGGACCTCGTCGACCGCTGCCGATTCGTTCGCGCCCCTTCCCGTGCGCGCCGCTATGGCGGACAGCAACGCCATGCATTGCTGGCCCGCGCCACCGTGGACGTCGTCCAGCGCGTTGATGGCCGAAGCCATGGCGCCGTTGACACCCAGGCCGCAACTCACGGCCATGCGCGAAATGGCGATCGACGGCGCGTGCGGCCCATGGTCGACGGCGGATACCAGCGCCGCTTCGAGCAATGCCGCTTGCTCCCGGGAAGGAAGCTCTCCGCGCAGCACCAGCCAGATCATATGCGGGAAGCTGACCGCTCCGATCAGATCCTCGATCGGATAGCCGCGCACCTCGATCTTCCCGGGCTGGATGTCGATGATCGCGGTCGACCACCAAGCCTGGACATCCTGCAGCAGCTGCTCGGGCGCCTTCGCGCTCATACGACGCCCGAGCTTTTCAGGCGCTCGATCTCGCCCTCGGTATAGCCGAGTGTGCGCAGCAGCTGCGTGGTGTGCTCGCCCAGCCGCGGCGGCGGCGCCGCCACGCCCGGAGCAGCCCCCGGCAGCTTGAAGCCTGCGCGCGCCACGGTCACTTCCCGACCGACCCCCGGAACGTCGCTGAATGTCTGCAGCAGCTCGCGGTGACGCACCTGGGGGCTGTCGAGAGCCTCGGGTACCGTAAGCACCCGGCCCGCGGGTATGCCGATGCGGTTGAAAATGGTTTCCCATTCCGCAGCCGACCTGCGCTGCAGCGCGGCCTCGAGCGCCGCGGTCAGGGCCGCACGATTTCGCTTGCGGCTCTCACGGTCCGCAAAGCGCGCGTCCGCGGCCAACGCCTCGCAGCCGATGACCTTGACCAGGGCTTCAAACTGCTCCTGCTTGTTCGCCGCGATGTTGAGAAGGCCGGCGCCGGTCCTGAAGGTCCCGGAGGGCGCCGCGGTGAAGTTGTCGTTGCCGCAGGCGCGTGGCTCCAGTCCCGCGATGAGAAAGTTTGACACCGCCCACCCCATCGTGACCAGCGCGCAATCGAGCATCGAGACGTCGATGAAGGCGCCCTCGCCGCTTCTGACCCGACGCACCAGCGCGGCCGCGATGGCGAACGCCGCGGTCAGGCCTCCGATGGTGTCCGCCACGGGATAGCCGGCCCGCAACGGCGCGCTGCGCTCGTCGCCGGTTACGCTCATCATGCCCGACAGGCCCTGGATGATCTGGTCGTAGGCCGGGGCATCTTTCATCGGCCCATCCCGGCCGAAGCCGGAGATCGCGCAGTAAACGAGCGCGGGATTGGGCCCTCGCAGGCTCTTGTAGCCCAGTTCCAGGCGGTCCATCACGCCGGGGCGGAAATTCTCGACCAGCACGTCGGCGCTCCTCACCAGACGGCGCAGGACCGCCTTGCCGGCGTCCGACTTCAAGTCGAGGGTGAGCGACTTCTTGCCGGCGTTCTGGGCGAGAAAGGACGCGCCCATCAGCTCGGAGTTCAGGGCCGCGTCTGCGCCGAGCTGGCGCGCGAGGTCGCCCGTCTTCGGCATCTCCACCTTGATGACCTCTGCGCCGAGCAGCCCCAGCTGATAGGCGCAGAAAGGGCCTGCCAGCACGTTGGTGAGGTCGAGCACCCGGATACCGGCGAGCAGCTGGCTCACCGCCGCATCATTGTTGGCGGCGCCCTCCCGGGAGACCACATCGCCTTGTCTAGTCGGAGCGTTCAACGGCGTATGAACGGGTTGGGAACGTCGAGGTCGGTGGAAATCCAGACGCACTTGGTTTGCAGGTATTCCTTGATGGTCTCGGTGCCGGACTCGCGGCCGATGCCGGAATTCTTGTAGCCCCCGAAAGGCGAGGTGAAACTGGTTGCGCGGTAGTTGTTCACCCACACTGTGCCGGCCTTGAGCTTCGCCGTCAGGAGCATCGCGCGGTGCAGGCTGCGCGTCCAAACCGCCGCCGCCAGACCGTAGGCCACGTCGTTGCCTATGCGGATCGCGTCCGTTTCGTGCGCGAACGGTATGACCGCCAGCACCGGACCGAAAACCTCCTCCTGCGCGATGCGCATGTCGTTGCGCACGCCGGTGAAGATGGTGGGTTCGATGAACATCCCGGCGCCCAGATCCGGGCGCGCCTTGCCGCCGAGGACGCAGGTCGCTCCCTCGTCCCGGGCGACCTTGATATAGGCCAGGATCTTCTCGAACTGCGGCCGCGTCGCGATGGGCCCGATCTGTGTCTCGGGCTGCGTCGGGTCGCCGATCTTCGCGGCGCGCACGAACCCGACCAGCATGTCGACGAAGCGGTCGTGGATGCTCTCCTGGACGAGCAGCCGCGACCCCGCCTGGCAGCTCTGGCCCGACGCGGCGAATATTCCGGACACCACACCCTTGACCGCCTGGTCGAGGTCTGCGTCGTCGAAGACGATGTTCGGCGACTTGCCGCCCAGCTCCAGCGTGACCGACTTGAGGCCGCGGGCCGCGAGCTCGTAGATACTCCGGCCGGCGGCGTTTCCCCCTGTGAATCCGACGTGCGCGACCTTGGGATGCGCCACCAGCGCTTCGCCCACTTCCGGCCCGAGGCCGGTCACCACGTTGACGACGCCCTTCGGAAAGCCGGCCTCGGCGAAGTAGGTGGCGAACTCGAGCAGCGAAGCCGATGTGAACTCGGAGGGTTTTATGACCGCGGTACAGCCGGCGGCGAGCGCGGGAGCGAGCTTCCAGCTGGTCAGGGTGAGGGGTGAGTTCCACGGCGTGATGATCGCCACCACGCCCTTGGGCTCGTATCGCGTATACGCGAAGACGCCCTTTTTGTCGGTCGGAACGACGGCGCTCTGGATCTTGTCCGCCAGCCCGGCGTAGTACTTGAAGTACTCGCCCATGTAGCGCACCTGGGCGATCACCTCGGTGGCGAGCTTGCCGTTGTCGCGCTGCTCGATCGCGGCGAGCCGCTCAGCCCTGGCCTGCACGAGATCGCCCAGCTTCCATAGCAGCTGCCCGCGCTCGGTCGGCGTCAGGCTCGGCCACGGACCGGATTCGAAGGCGTGTGCCGCCGCCTCGACCGCGGCGGCCGCGTCCTCCCGGCTGCCGCGCGCTATCCACGCCCAAGTCTCGCCGGTGAAAGGATTCTCGGTCGGCAAATATTCCCCGGAAGTCGGGGCCAGCGTCGCGCCGGCGACATAGTGTTGGTACCTGGGGAGGCCGGCGCGGGGATCCATTGGGGAGAGGCGGCGTGCTATCCACCATAACATGATTCTATTTATGAGGTCGAGCGGGCCTGCTAGACTCCCGCCCCGGAAAGGAGTCGTCATCAGCGCGCAGGGCACAGCGGGAAAGGGCGGGGTGGCAGCGGTCGATCGCGCGCTCGCCATCCTGGACGCTTTCACCGAGGGCGACCAGAAGCTTTCGCTCGCCGACGTTTCCAGGCGCACCGGTCTGTACAAGAGCACGGTCATCCGGCTGGCGAAATCGCTGGAGAGATTCAGCTATCTCGTCCGCTCCGAGGACGGCACCTACCGGCTGGGGTCCAAGGTCCTGTCGCTGGGTTCCCTGTACCAGAAGCATTTCCGCACTTCGGAGCTCGTGCCGCCGATCCTGGCGCAGATCGCCGGCGAGCTCCACGAGGGCGCCTCGTTCTACGTGAGGGACGAGTCCCAGCGCCTGTGCCTTCACCGGGTAGACGCGGCACGCGCGGTGCGCGACTCGGTGCACGAGGGCGACCGGCTTCCCTTGACCGTCGGCGCCGCGGGACACGTGCTCCTCGCCTTCAGCGGCCTGAGCGGCGAGCGCTACGACCAGATCCGCAAGGAGCTCTATTCGGCGTCCTACGGCGAGCGCGATCCCGAAACCGCGGCGGTGGCATGCCCGGTTTTCGGCGCCGGGCAGAAGTTCATCGGCGCGCTCAGCGTTTCCGGTCCGAGGTACCGGATCGAAGCCCTCGGGGTAAAGCGCATCCTGCCGGTGCTTTTCAAGCACGCGCGCAACCTGACCCGGACGCTGGGCGGCGATCCCGATGCGCCGGCGCTCGCCGCCTGGTCGAGGACGCCGAAGGCGGCACGCCCCCCCGCGGCGCGCCCCGCCGCGGTGCGCAGCGCCGCCCGCTAGAGCTCCATCTTCCTCCTCGGCGGCGAGCGCGAATGGCGCTGGCGACCTGCGCGCCGAATAGGTGCTTTCCGGTGCTGCAGAGATCGTTCTGAGGTATAGAACGTGGTTCTATACGACGCCCTACCAAAACAGCTATCGGGTGATGTTTTGTTGGCCTCACTGCTATAAACGACGTGCGTTCCCAAAACACGACGATAGACCGCCAGACAAAACGCCCTGAATGCGGCGCCCCCTATTCGCACACGAGGAGAGGCTGATGACGAAGGATGCTAAATCGGTTTCCAACCACGCAGGCGCCGGCCTGCTCGGCGCCGTTGCCGCTGCCGCGATGTTTGCGGTGATGCCGGATGCCGCGATAGCGCAGTCGGCGAAGGACCTCACGCCGGGGCAGCTGCAGAAAAACAGCTTCGACCCGACCTACAACGTCTGCCGCGGCACGAACCCGATCTGCTACAACGACTGGGGCGTGCAAGGCCGCAAGGCGAACCGCGTGCTGATCTACTCGCGCACCGCCGGGCCGCGGCACGCCAAACTCGGCACGGCGCTGCCCGCGGGCCTCAATCCCCCGCTAAACACTGGGTCTAGCCCCAATGTGGCGCAGACCAGGTTGATCGAGATGCTGGCCGCCGAGGGCATCCAGGCCGACTGGACCGAAGATGTCGCGCGCATGACCAGCCTGGGCAACTACAAGGCGGTGATCTTCCTCAGCACGACGCGTGACACGCTGTGGGATCACGCCAAGGGCGCGGCCGGACAAACCCATCTCGACGCGGCGAGGACTTCGCTCAGGCAATTCATTCGCGCCGGCAACGGATTCGTCGGCATCCACAACGCGTTCGGCACGGAGTACAACTGGTCGTATTACGAAGGCCTGCTCGGCAACGCGAACTACTACAACCACGGCGCCAACCAGGACGGAACGTTTGTCGTCGTCGCCGACGACAGCTCCACGACCGGTGCAGGCCTGCCGGTCGGGTCGCGCGTCGATTTCAAGGACGAGTGGTACAACCTGGTTCCGTTCCCGACCAACGTGAAGTTTCTTGTGACCGTCGACACCAGCACCTTGGCGCAGGGCCCCGGAAGCAGCCACCCGGGCCACCCTGGCTTCCACCCAGTCACCTGGTGCCAGTACTATGACGGCGGACGCGCCTGGGTCACCACGCTGGGACACGATCGCGGTGCTTTCGAGACGGGCAGCTTTCCCGGTGCCGCGGAATTCCAGCGGCACATCATTGGCGGAATCAAGTCCGTGATGGGGCTCGTGCCGTTCTGTACCTAGACCGTTCGATAGCAAGCCGACCGACTCCGGATCTGCGCAAGCCGATCCGGAGTTTTGTTTTGCCCACATGAAGCTTCGAGTTGCAGCACTGGCGCTTGTCGCGATCGCCGCTGTCGGCGAAAAGGAGCAAAACCCGTGAGATTCCAGGTCGCTCTTCTGGGCGCGGCGCTCGCTTTCCCGCTAGCGGCGCAAGACGTCGTATCGTGGAAGACCTTCGCGCAGGTGAAGATGACCCGCGGGCAGGATCGCATCGTGCCGGAGTTCTCGCCGGCGGTGGCCTCCCTCGACCAGAAGCAGGTGAAGGTCCAGGGCTTCATGCTGCCGCTCGACACGGGCGAGAAACACGCGCTCTTCATCCTGTCCGCGGTGTCGCCGACCTGCGGCTTCTGCATGCCCGGCGGGCCCGACGCGGTGGTGGAGGTGCGCGCCAGCCGGCCGCTCGCCTACACCGACCAGCCGGTCACCGTGAGCGGCAGGCTCTGGGTGCTGCCGAGCGATCCGACCGGCATCTTCTATCGCCTGACCGACGCAGCCGCGTCGAAGTAGATTCCGCTCAAACCAGGCCCGCCGCGTGTTTTGTTCATGCGGTGCAGGCGTTGACAGCGCGCGGCGCGGCCACCTAGACTTGTTTCAGAATGTAGTTCTGTCTGTCAGAACAGGCAGGGCTGCTTGGCCGGACAACCATTGGGAGACAAGCCATGACGCTCAAAGTCCTGGTGTCAACGCTGATCGCCGCAGGAGTTGTTGCCATGCCATCCCTCGCGACGGGAGACGCGGCGGATCTTTCCTCGTGCTGCACTCCGGGCGACAAGGACTTTCCCACCCACGGCGGCAACCTGGGCAACCAGCGCTATTCGGCGCTGACCCAGATCAACCAGGCGAACCTCAGGCAGCTCGGGCCGGTATGGCGGACGCACGTTTCGGCCGAGCCGCCCGCTACCAGCCATACGGGCCAGCAGACCACGCCGATCGTGGCCGATGGCGTCATCTATCTCGACACGCCGAACGGCAGCGTCATCGCGGTCGATGGCGCCACGGGCGCCACCAAATGGAAGTGGCAGCCGACGGCGTTCAACCCGAGCGGCACGCGCCGCGGCGTCTCGGTCGGCGACGGCAAGGTGTACACGCTTGCCAGCGGGAATCGCGTCGTCGCCCTGGACAAGGACACCGGATTGGAGGCCTGGGTGGTACAGCCCAGGGGCCCCGGCGACGCCGCTCTTGGGGGCATCGCCAAGGTCGCCACCGTGTATCACGACGGCATGGTGTATGTGGGCACCAATGATGGCAACCGCGGTGCCGCGTTCGCCTTGAAATCGAGTGACGGCAGCATGGTCTGGTCGTTCTATGGCACCGGGGACCATGGAATTCTGAGCGACGTCAACGGCAAGACGATCGACGTCGCCGCCACCTGGGAAACGGGCAATAGCTGTGCGCTGACTGCCGGCGGGACGCCCTGGATCCACGGGTCGCTCGATCCTGAGCTCGGCATGGCCTATTACGCGTTCGGCAACGTTCGCAGCTGCCGCTCGTCTCAGGACGGAGAACTGCGTCCCGGTGAGAATCTGTTCGGCAACAGCATCGTCGCGGTGGACCTGAAGACCGGCGCCTACAAATGGCATTACCAGGCGATTCGCCACGACGTCTGGGACATGGATAACGTCCATCCCCCGCTGCTCGCCGATGTGCCGATCGCCGGCGAGATGCGCAAGGCGATCTACTACGGCAGCAAGTCGGGGCACTTGTTCGTGCTTGACCGCACCAACGGCAAGCCTGTCCTGCCGGTCCAGGAAGTGCCGATGACGGTGGATGAGCGGCAGGCGAATTGGGAAACGCAACCGTTCCCGAACCGTTTCCTGCCGCACTGCCTCGTCTGGCAGGCGCTCGATCCGAAGAACGTCCCGGGCGACCCGTGGCGCGCGGTGCCGAACTACAACGGGTATCAGCCCGATGCGTCAGGGAACCTGGTCTACACCGAGCCCAATTACCTCGACCCGGACAAGCCCTTCGTGACCATCCCGGCCGAGTACGGGGCGACGCACCGCAAGGGCTGCATGTACGACACGCACTGGGACCTGCCG
>DASTTC010000434.1:0-6562 GCA_035760345.1 Burkholderiales bacterium
GGGCAAGCCCAACCGCGTCGTGTTCCAGGGCGTGCACATGATGATGGGCGGCGACATGGGCAAGCCCTGGGCGAAGGGCGAGAAGAAATCCTCGATCCTGGTGTTCATCGGCAAGAACCTGCCCAAGGACCTGTTCCTCGCGGGCCTGGAGCAGTGCTTAGCCTGAAGGGCGTGCGGCACCGCTACGGTGCCCACGAAGTCCTGCACCTCGAGCGCTTCGAGGCGGCGCAGGGCGAGAAGTGGCTGGTGCTCGGCCCCTCGGGCAGCGGCAAGTCCACGCTGCTGCACCTGATCGCGGGGCTGCTCAAGCCCAGCGAAGGCACGCTCGAGGCCGCGCGGCCGATCGGCATCGTGCCGCAGAAGCTGCACCTCATCGCCAGCCTCACGGTCGCGCAGAACCTGCTACTCGCGCAGTACCTCGCCGGGGCGAAGCAGGAGCCTGCGCGCGCGGCCCAGGTGCTCGCCAGCGTCGGCCTCGCCGAGCGCGCGGCGGCGAGGCCGCACCAACTCTCCCATGGCCAGGCGCAACGCGTCGCCGTGGCACGCGCCGTGATGAACCGCCCGAAGCTGCTGATCGCCGACGAGCCGACCTCGAACCTCGACGATGCGCACTGCGCCGCGGCGCTCGACCTGCTGGAGGCGCAGGCCGCCGAATGCGGCGCGACGCTGGTCGTCGCCACGCACGACGCGCGCGCCCGGGCGCGCTTCGCGCATCGCCTGGAGCTCGGTGCGTGAACCTGCCGCAGATCAGCGTCGCCTACCTGCGCGCCAAGCCCCTCGCCACCGCGCTGAACCTGCTGCTCCTCGCGCTGGGCATCGCCACCATCACCGTGCTCACGCTCGCCACGCAGCAGCTGGAAGAGCGCATGCAGCGCGATGCACGCGGCATCGACCTCGTCGCCGGGGCGAAGGGCAGCCCGATGCAGCTGGTGCTCTCGGCGGTATTCCACCTCGATGCGCCCACCGGCAACATCGCGCTCGCCGACGCGCGCGAGCTGGCGCGGAACCGCGCGGTGAAGCGCGCCATCCCGCTCGCGCTCGGCGACAGCTACCGGGGCTTTCGCATCGTGGGCACCAACCACGACTACCCGGCGCACTACGGCGCGCGGCTCTCCGAGGGCAGCCTCTGGGCGAAGCCCATGGACGCAGTGCTCGGATCGGAGGCGGCGCGCGCCACGCGACTGAAGGCCGGCGATCAGTTCTCGGCCGCGCACGGGGTCGGCGCGTCGATGGGCGACGACCACGACGCGCTGCCGTACCGCGTCACCGGCATCCTCGCGCCGACCGGCAGTGTGATCGATCGCGTGGTGCTGACCAGTGTGGAATCGGTGTGGCTGGTGCACGAGCACCTCGAGCCGGGCGACGATCCGGAGAAGGTGCTGGCGGCCATGCACGAAGAGCAAAAGGAGCTCACCGCGCTCCTCATCCAGTATGCGAGCCCGCTCGCGGCGGCGCTCCTGCCGCGCCAGGTGAACGCCGGGCCGCTGCAGGCGGCTTCGCCCGCCTTCGAGAGCGCGCGCCTGTTTCGCATGCTGGGCGTGGGCATCGAAGTGCTGCGCGCCTTCGGCTTCGTGCTGGTGCTGACCGCGGGCCTGTCGGTGTTCATCGCGCTCACCAACGCGCTGGCGGAACGGCGCTACGACCTCGCCGTGATGCGCATGCTCGGCGCCTCGCGCGGGAAACTGATGGGATTGCTGATGCTCGAAGGACTGGCGCTGGCGGCGGCCGGCGCGGTGCTGGGCTTGGCGCTGGGCCACGTGCTGACCGAGGTGCTGGGCGCGACGTTGCGCGCGCGGCAGCAGGTGCCGGTCACCGGCTGGACCTGGGCCGTCGAGGAATGGTGGCTGGTCGCGCTCGCGCTGGCGGTCGGCGTGGTTGCGGCGCTGCTGCCCGCCTGGCGCGCCTCGCGCGCCGAGGTGGCGCCGGTGCTGGCGGAAGGTTGATCAGGCACTTGGCACGAGGCGTAGAATCTCCCGCATGAACTCCCGAGTCCTCGGCGCGGCCTTGCTCCTCGCGGTTTCCATCGCCTTTGCGCAGGCGCCAGCGCCGCACGAGCTGCCGCCGCAGTTGCAGGGCCAGGTGTTCAAGCCCCTGCCGGACCGAAAGGACGTGGTGTCCTGGAAGGTCCTCGCGCAGGTGGAGCTGGTGCGCCTGAAGGATCGCTACGCGCCGCAGTTCTCCGACAACGTGGCGCAGCTCGACCAGAAGAAGGTGAAGATCCAGGGCTTCATGATGCCGCTCGAGATGGGCGACCGGCAGTCGCACTTCATCCTCTCGGCGATGCCGCAGACCTGCAGCTTCTGCATGCCCGGCGGCCCCGAGCAGCTGGTGGAAGTGCGCTCCACGAAGCCGGTCAAGTACACCTTCGAGCCGGTGGTGCTCACCGGCAAGCTCGCCGTCCTCAAGAACGACCCCACGGGCGTCTACTACCGCCTGACCGAAGCGCTGCCGGCGAATTGAAGTGACCTCGCCGGCGGGAAAACTCGGACGCCTGCTCCTCGTTGCGGCGCTGCTTGCCGGCGGGCACGCGGCGCTCGTACACCCGCTCGAGCACGTCGACGAGCACGGCGGGTTCGTCCACACCTCGCGCGACCACGATTCGGGCGGTGACGACGGGCCGCTTTGCGACGCAATCGCAGCGGTGGCGGCCGCCATCGGCGGCGCCGTCGCGTGCGCCGCGGCCGATTCGCCCGCGCCCGCCGCGGTGGCCGCGATCGCGCTTCCCGCGCGCGGCAATACGCCGCTCGCCCCTTCCTCCCGGGACCCTCCCGAGCTCCTCTGAAGTGATGGTTCGGGCCCGCCGCCGTTGACGGCGGGCGTGACGATTCCCTTTCGAGGAGCATGGCATGCACAGCAAACTGTTTTGCGCTGCGGCGCTCGCCGCCGCGTTCGCGCCCGCCTGGGCGCAGGAGAAAAGCGCCAACGCATTCAACCCGGGCATCTCGCTGATCCTGCAGGGCACCGCGGCGACGAGCAAGGAAGACCCCGAGGCCTACCGCATCGATGGCTTCGCCCCTTCGGGCGGGGAAGTCGGCCCCGCGCCGCGCGGCTTCGGCCTGGGCGAGTCGGAACTCGTGATTTCGGCCAACGTCGATCCCTACTTCCGCGGCCACCTGGTGGCCGCCCTCACCCCCGAGAACGAAGCCGAGATCGAGGAGGCGTTCTTCCAGACGCTCGCGCTCGGCCGCGGCTTCACCCTGAAGGGCGGGCGCTTCCTTTCGGGCATCGGCTACCAGAACGAGATTCATGCGCACGCCTGGGACTTCCAGGACGCGCCGCTCGCCTACAAGGCGTTCCTCGGCGGGCGGCTGGGCGACGACGGCGTGCAGTTGAGGTGGCTCGCACCGACGGACCTGTTCCTTGAGCTCGGCGCCGAGCTCGGCAACGGTCGCGCCTTTCCCGCGACGGAGCGCAACCGCAACGGCGCCAACGCCGCGAGCCTGTTCGCGCACCTGGGCGGCGACGTCGGCGCGAGCATCGCCTGGCGCGCGGGGCTCTCCCACCTGCGTGCGCGGCCCGAAGACCGCGCGTTCGAGGACGCGGGCGTCGTGCAGTCCTTCACCGGCACGAGTCGGCTCTGGATCGCCGACTTCGTCCTGAAGTGGGCGCCGAACGGCAATGCCACGGTCACCAACTTCAAGCTGCAGGGCGAGTATTTCCGGCGCGAGGAGACGGGCGAGCTCGGCTTCGACGATATGGTCACCCCTTCGAGCGGCGCCTACTCGAGCCGCCAGTCGGGCTGGTACCTGCAGGTCGCCTGGCAGTTCATGCCGCGCTGGCGCGCGGGCCTGCGCTACGACCGGCTGGATCGAGGCGCGGTCGAGACCGCCGTCCCCACCGTAGGGCCGCTCGCGAGCGAGCACAACCCCTCGCGCGTGACGGCCATGCTCGACTGGAGCGGCACGGAGTTCAGCCGCCTGCGGCTGCAGCTCGCCGAGGACAAGTCTCGCGCCGATGTCACGGACCGGCAGGTCCTGCTGCAGTACATCTTCAGCCTCGGCGCGCACGGCGCGCACCGCTTCTAGGAGAGCGCCATGAGATCGATCATCGCATTCGCGTTCGCCGCGCTGTGCACGCCGGCCCTGGCGGCGCTCGAGATCTTCGCCTGCACGCCGGAATGGGGCTCGCTCGCGCAGGAGATCGGCGGCGCGCGCGCGCGCGTCTACACGGCGACGAGCGCGTTGCAGGACCCGCACCACATCGAGGCGCGCCCCAGCCTCATCGCGCGCGCGCGCCGCGCCGACCTGGTGGTGTGCACCGGCGCCGGACTGGAGGCGGGCTGGCTGCCGCTGGTGCTCGCGCAATCGGGCAATCCGGGGATCCAGCCCGGCCAGCGCGGCTACTTCGAGGCGGCTGCCGCCGCCCGGCTGATCGAGATCCCGGCGAGCCTCGACCGCGCCATGGGCGATGTGCACGCGGCGGGCAACCCGCACCTGCACCTCGATCCGCTGAACGTCTCCCGGGTGGCCAAGGCGCTCGCGGCGAGGATGAGAGTCCTCGACGCACCGAGCGCTACCTACTACATGGAGCGCGAGCTCGCGTTTCAGGCACGCTGGCGCGAGGCAACGCTGCGCTGGGAGCGCGAGGCCGCGCCGCTCAAGGGGCTGGCCCTGGTCGTGCATCACAAGAACCTGTCCTACCTCATCGCGTGGCTGGACATGCGCGAGGTCGGCGCGCTCGAGCCGAAGCCGGGCCTGCCGCCCTCGGCAGCGCACCTCGCCGGGCTGCTCGACACGCTGAAGCGCACGCCGGCGAAGGCGGTGGCGCGAGCGGCCTACAACGATTCGCGCGCGGCCGAGTGGCTCGCGCGCGAAGCGCGCATCCCCGCGATGGTGCTGCCCTACACGGTGGGCGGCACTAAAGCGGCGAACGACCTCTTCGGCCTGTACGAAGACACCATCGCCCGGCTGCTCGGGACGCTCCGGTGAGCTCGCTCGATCTTCTCTGGCCCGCCTTCGTCGCTGGCTTGCTGGTCACGGCGACGCATGCACCGCTCGGCATGCAGGTGCTCGCGCGCGGCATCGTGTTCATCGACCTCGCGGTGGCGCAGATCGCGGGACTCGGGGTGGTGCTGGCCGACACGCTGGGCTACCCGCCGCACGGCGTCGTGGTGCAGGCCGCGGCGCTCGGCGCGGCCCTGGCGGCTGCGCTTTTCTTCGGCTGGACGGAGCGGCGCTGGCCGCAGGTGCAGGAGGCGGTAATCGGCGTCGCCTTCGTCGTCGCGGCGAACGCGGCGATCCTGCTGCTCGCCGCGAATCCGCGCGGCGCCGAGCAGTTGCAGGACCTGCTCGCCGGACAGATCCTGTGGGTGAATCCCGTGGTCCTGCCGTGGATCGCGCTCGTCACCGCGGCGCTTCTCGCCGCCTGGTTCGGCCTGGGCGCGCGGCTCGGGCGCACGGGCTTCTATCTCGTCTTCGCCTGCGCGGTGACGGTGTCGGTGCAGCTCGTGGGGCTGTATCTCGTCTTCGCCACGCTCATCGTGCCCGCGCTCGCCACGCGCGGCTTCGCGCGCGGCAGGCTTGCGGCGTGCTATGCGTTGGGCGCGCTCGGCTACGCCGGGGGGCTGGGGCTGTCGCTGCTCGCCGACCTGCCGGCGGGCCCACTCGTCGTCTGCACGATGACCGCGCTGGGCGCCGCCGTGTTCCTCGGGCGCTTCAGAGGCTCGACTTGAGGTCGATCTCCGCGAGCTCGCGCACCGCCTTTCGCAGGAACTGCATCTGCGCCCCGGCGCGGCGGCAGCCGAGGCAGATCACGAGGTGCACGCGCAGCGCCACGCGCTCGCCGAACGCGAGCTCGCGATCGAGCCCCTGCGATACGAGGCGCGTGGATTCGTTGCAGGAAATGATCCCCATCATCTTTCGAACCAGGTCTGTAGAAGGCATTCGCGCAGCGTCATGCGGGCGCGATACAGCATCACCCAGCAATGGGTCGGCGTGATCGCGAGTTCCTTACAGATCTCCGCGGTCTCCTGCCCGAGGTGCTCGCGCATCATGAATACCCGCGCGGTGCGCGCCGGCAGGCGCTCGAGGCACCGTTCCAGCGCGCGGAAGAACTGCGACTGCTCGAGCGCGCCGTCGGGGTCGCGCCAGGCCGCGGGGCGCTCGGCCCAATGGCCGTTGCGCCGGAACAGGCCGTCGACGTCGTCCATGCCGTCCTCGGTCTCCTCGGGCAGGGCGGGTTCGCGCGCCTGGCGCCGGATCACGTCCACGATCTTGTGCTTGAGGATGCCGGTGACCCAGGTGCGCAGGTTGGCGCGGCCGGCGAAGCCCGCTTCCCCGGCGAGCGCGGCAAGCAGCGCCTCCTGCACCGCGTCCTCGGCGGCCGCCGCGTCCCGCAGCTGCAGGCTCGCATAGCGCAGCAGGTACGGGCGAAGCGCCTCGAGCTGGGCGCGAAAGTCGGCGGCGGGCGGCATCGGGGTGAGGCAGATTCTAAAGGAGGGGGTCTTGAATCCCGGACGCGCGGCCCAACTTATTGCGCACGGGGCCCGAGGGCCTCCCAGACACGAAAGGAGACACGTCATGAGCAATATCACCCGTTTTGATCCGTTCAACGAGCTGGTCGA
>DASTTC010000435.1:0-2967 GCA_035760345.1 Burkholderiales bacterium
TTCGTCGAGGCCGCGGCGCCGCACGCCAACGTGTACTTCCCGATGGTGCGCCTGGACGCAAAGGACGACGCGCAAGGCGTGCGCGCCGCCGAGCTCGCGCCGCTGGTGGGCCTGGTGCGCCGCCCCGGCGCCGATCCCGAGACGCGCATCGCGCTCGTGCCGCCGATGGCGCTACCCGCCTCGTTATGGCGCGGCGGCCCGATCAACTTCCTCGAGGATGCGGACGGCGTCGGCCGCAGGTACCTGCTGCGCTCGGTGGTGGGCGGCTGGGAAGTGCCCTCGCTCCCGGCGCGCGTGGCGCTCGACCTGGGGTACCCGCTCCCCGACGACGACGACCTGGTGCTCGCCTGGCGCGGCGTGTCGCGCAGCCTGCCGCGCGCTTCGTTCGTCGACTTGTACGAGGACTTCAGCCGCGCGCAGCGCACGCGCCCGGCCGATGAGTTCACCGGCAAGATCGTGGTAATCGGCGCGGCCGCCCCGGGCCTGGGGGACCTGCGCGCGACGCCGCTCTCGGCCACGCAGCCGGGCATGGAGATCGTCGCCACCGCGATCGAGAACCTGAAGAGCGGCCGGCGCATGCTGCGCGCGCCGCCATGGCTGCCTTTCGCACTCGCGCTCCTGCTCGTCGGCCTGCTCTACGCCGCGTTCGCGAGGAACGTGAACGCCGGCAACAGCGCCGCCGCCCTCGGCGCGGCAAGCGCAGCCGCGATCGCGGCGAGCTGGTTCGCGGTCGGCAAGCTCCTGCTCATCCCCGTGCTCGCCCCGCTCGGCGCCGCGTGGCTGTACCACTTCGCCGCGGCGATCGCCGCGTACCTCAGGGAGCGCCGCGCGCGCGAGGAGGCGATCGCGATGTTCTCGCGCTTCGTGAACCCCACCGTGGTGCGCCAGCTGATGGAGCGCGGCGGGCTGGAGGGCGCGGGCAAGACGCGCGAGGTGACGCTGCTGTTTTCCGACATCCGCGGCTTCACCACGCTCTCGGAAACGCGCCCGCCCGAAGAAGTGGTGGCGATCCTCAACCGCTACTTCACGCGCCAGGTGGAGGTGATCTTCCGGCACGGGGGATCGCTGGACAAATTCATCGGCGACGCCATCATGGCCTTCTGGGGCGCGCCCCTGGACGACCCCGACCACGCCCGGAACGGCGTCGCCTGCGCGCTCGACATGGCCGACGAGCTCCTCGCCTTCAAGGAGGAGCTGGGCGCCGCCGGCGCCGGCTTCGACGTCGGCATCGGCCTGCATTCCGGCCCGGCGGTGGTGGGGCTCATCGGCTCGCAGCGGCGCCGCGAGTACACCTCGATCGGCGACACGGTGAACCTGGCGAGCCGCATCGAGGGCCTGACCAAGGAGGCCGGCCGCCGCATCCTGGTTTCGCGCGACACCCTGGAACGGTGCGCCGGCGCCTTCGATTTCGTATCATGTGGCACCTATCCGGTAAAAGGGCGGGCCCAGCCCGTGGAACTGTTCGAACCGCACAGGAAGCCATGAGGATCGCCCTTCTTGCCCTGATGTTCAAGACGCACCCGGCCCCCGCCGAGCGGCTGGATGCGCTGGAGAAGATGCCCCCCACGCTCGACGCGTACGCCGCGCAGCAGCAGCTTGCCGCGCGGTTCTTGGGCGCCCTCGGGCGCTGACGGAGGATGGTCATGAAAAGGGTCCTGTTGCTCCTCGTGTTGTTCACCTGCGGCCCGGCGCTGGCGCAGTCCTCCGGCTGGTACTTCGGCGGCGGCATCGGCATCACCCGGGCCGATTTCGAGCGCAGCGACTTCACCGCCCTCGCCCCCGGCGCCGCCTACGCCGCGGACGACGACGACTTTTCCGGACGGATCTTCGGCGGCTATCGCGTCGCGCCGAATTTCGCCATCGAGGCGGGAATCGCCTCGCTCGGCAGCTACCGTCACCGCTACAGCGCGGGCGGCGACATCGCGGTGCTCGAATACGACGCGAGCGCGCTCACGGTTGCCGCGGCGGGCAAGCTGCCGATCGCAGGCGGCTTCTCGCTGAACGGCCGGGTCGGGATCGCCTTCACCGCCGCGGAACTGCGCGAGAAGCGCAACGACAACGCCCTGGCGAGCATCCCCTTCTGCCCGGACAGCTGGTGGTACAGCGACTGCACCTCGAGCTCGACCAATTTTTACTGGGGGCTCGGCGCGCAGTACGACGTCGGCCCGCGCTGGGGCATTCGACTGGACTACGACAACTACGGCGACGTGGGCGAAGAGTTCGAGACCGGCCGCGCTTACATCGAGACGATATCGGTGAGCGTCGTCTGGCGCTTCTAGTAGTTCTCGCGGAAGAAGATGAAGTTCTTCGGCTGCGAGCCGTACAGGCCGAAGGCGGCGGTGGCGCCCGGCTTGTCATCGTAGGCGGCGCCGCCGTCCCAGCGGCCGAGCAGATAGGCTCGGGCGGCATTCGTCGCCGGCAGCCCGGCCGCACCCACCGCCGGGCAATAATTGCCGGCCGCTGAATCGAGGTTGGCGGTCAGCCGCACGGTGCCCGAGTTGCCGGCACCCGGATTCGCCATGGTCAGCGTTGCGCGGCCATCCGCCAAAGTGAGCGTCGCCTGCACCATCGCGGTCTCGCAGGCGACGAGGTCCGGCAGCACCGGAGGCGGTGGCGGTGGCGGAAAGAACGTCAGCGCGAAGTCCGACCGGATGAAGGTCGTGCAATCGTCCTCCACATTCTGCGTGAAGTTTGATCCGCCCCAATATTGCGCCTCGATCAGCATCGGCAGATTGCGGTTGTTCGGGCCGTAGACGCTTTGCATCAGCAGCCGCCCGAAGCGCACGCCCGTGGCGGCGCCGACCTGCACGCGCTCCGGCGTCGCGTCGTTGTCGGCATCGAGATTCAGCGCCGCGGCGAGCAGCGTGACGCCGTCGGGATCGGACGGCGCAATGCCGATTCCCAGCGTGCCGTACGGACCGTCCGGCGCGGGGTTGCGCGTAATGGCCAAGGGCGCGACCACGTTCG
>DASTTC010000436.1:0-6777 GCA_035760345.1 Burkholderiales bacterium
TCCAGGGCCGCAGCGTGCGCATCCCCGACCTGGAGCGGCTGCGCCTGGGCGGGTGACGGACGCTCGCCAGCGCCGTCAACCCGCCGTCACGCCCGCTCGATCAGCAGCTCGAAACCGCCGTCGCTGCGCTGGGTGCCGCTGCAGCGGAAGCCGCGCTCGCGCAGCAGCGCGTACAGCGGCACCGGCTCGTGCGGCAGGACGGCGCGCAGCGGCTCGTCGGGGGCGCGCTCCAGCGCCTCGAAGATGCGAATGATCGGCTCGGGCGGCTGCAGTCCGCGCAGGTCGAGCGCGCGCGGCGCGGGCGGCGGCCGCCAAGTGCGCAGCGCCTGCGCGTGGCGCCCGCGCAGCTGCGCGGCGAGCGCCTCGAACGCGGCGACGCAACCCTCGGGATCGTGCTGCGGGGCGGCGGCTCCGAGCGCCTCGAACTGCTGCCGCAGGTTCTCGTCCTGCTCGAGCAGGCCGGCACAGCCGCGGCGCAATTCCGCGAAGCGCATGCGGTAGGCCGCCCAGTCGCGCTCGCGCGCCGCGCCCAGCGCGGCGTCGATCAGCGCATCGGCGCTCGTTTCCATGGCGACACCATCGCAAGACGCCGCAGGCTCGCCCTTGATGTGGGTCAAGTAAGCGCGGCGCGGCCCAGACGGTGTGCGTGCCATATCGCCGCGCCCAGCAGGACCACCGCGCCGCCCTGGTGCGCCGAACCCAGGCCCACGGGCACGCTCGAAAGGAGCGTCGCGATGCCCAGCGCCGCCTGCAGCGCGAAGGCGGCAAGCAGCAGGTGCGCGCTCGGCTCGCGCCAGTGCCGCCACCACGCGAGCGGCACGAGCACGACGAGCAGCCAGAAGAAGGCGCGGTGCACGAACTGCACGGTCGCCATGTTGTAGAGAAAGTTCTTCCACCACGGCTCGAGCATCAGGATCTCGGGCGGCACGACGTGCCCGTTCATCAGCGGGAAGGTCTGGTAGGCCGAGCCGGCACGCAGGCCCGCCACCATGCCGCCCGAGAGCGCCATCGCGAAGATCACCCACGGCAGCGCCGCCGCTAGGCGCGGCGCGCGCGCGGCGCGCACCCGCAGCAGGCCGAGGGCGATCCACAGCTCGGCGCAAAAGACGGCGAGCGCGAGGCCCAGGTGCACGGTGAGGCGCACGGGGCTCACCTTGGGATCGTCGATCAGGCCCGACTTCACCATGATCCAGCCCATGGCGCCCTGCAGCGCGCCGAGCACGAAGATGCCCCACAGCTTCCAGGCGAGCGCCCGGTCGAGCACGCGCCGCAGCTGGAACCAGGCGAGCGGCAGGAAGTACACGAGGCCGATCAGGCGCGCGAGCAGCCGGTGGAGGTACTCCCACCAGAAGATTCGCTTGAACCCCTCGAGGTCCATGCCGATGTTGACCAGCCGGTACTCGGGCGTCTCGCGATACTTGTCGAACAGGATTTGCCAGTCGGCTTCCGACAGGGGCGGGATGACGCCGATGAGCGGCTGCCACTCGACGATCGACAGGCCCGAGCGCGTCAGGCGCGTGATGCCGCCCACCAGGACGATGAGGAACACGAGCGACGCGCAGGCGAGGAGCCAGGCCGCAACCCGGTGGCGGTCGGCGTCCCTCATGGCGTGGAAAGTTTGACGGGCATCAAGTCTTGTGGTCGCAATCAGCTGTTTACTCGAGGATACTGCAATCCGACCAGGAGCCAGCATGAACGCCGTGCCGCGCGAGCGCCTGGCGGCCGGCGTCATCGCCAAGCTGCCGTTGTTCCAGCAGGCCTCGCGCGCGCACCTGGACGAGGTCCTGCGCCACGCCACGACGCTCTACTTCCGTCGCGGGCAGGTGATCGCGCGGCGCGGCGAGCCGGTGCCGGGCCTGTACGCGGTCGCCTATGGCATGGTGAAGCTCGCGCTGCGCGCCGACACCGGCGCCGAGCGCGTGCTGCGCCTGGTGGGCCCGGCGCAGACCTTCGGCGAAGTGGTCCTGTTCCTGCAGCGGCCCCTGCCGCTGGACGCCGTGGCGGTGGTCGACACGCGCCTGGTGCTGGTGCCGGCAGAGCCGCTCATCGCGCTCACCGAGCGCGATGCGGGCTTCGGGCGCAGCCTGATCGCGAGCCTGTGCCAGCGCATGCACGCGCTGGTGTGCGACTTCGAGGCCACCAGCATGCACGGCGCCACCGCGCGTCTCGCCACCTACCTCGAGTCGCTCGCGGGCGAACCGGGCGCGGCGCGCGTGACGCTGCCCGCGGCGAAAAAGCTCATTGCGGCGCGACTGGGCATGACCAAGGAGACGTTCTCGCGCGCGCTGCACGAGCTGGCTGACGCGGGGCTGCTGCGGGTGGCCGGGCGCGAAGTGGTGTTGCTCGATCGCGCGGGACTGGCGCGCGCCGGGCGCGGTTGAGCGTTTACCATACCAGGCCATGAGCCGCCCGGTTCCGCAAGGTTCCTACCTCTCCAGTTTCGACGACCTGCTGCAGGCCGCCCGCCAGCAGCCCGAGCCGCAGCGGCTGCTGTTCGTCTTCACCCGTGCCGAGTTGCCCGAGGACAGCACGCCCGAGCAGCGCGCGCGCTTCGAGGCTGGCCTGGGCGGGACGCTCACGCCGCTGATGTCCGTCGACAAGGCGCCCGAGGACATCCGGGACTTCCAGGCGCTGGTCGAGGAGTCGCGCCAGTTTGGTCAGGAATGGTCGGTGGTGTTCGTGGCCGCGCTGTCCGGCAGTGGGGACGCGGAACCAGCGCTCGAGCGCATGATCGCCTCGATCAAGGCCGGTTCCCCTGGCGCACTGGTTCCGTTCGACCGGCAGGGGCAGGCGCTGAGCCTGGGCTGAGCGCGCCGCTACTGCACCAGCGGCGTCCCGGCCGCCTCGAGCTCCACCCCTTGCACCGCCGCCTGCCCCGCCAGCAACCGCAGGTACTGGCGCAGCGCCGTTACGTAAACCTGCTGGCGCAGCGACATCGCCACCGCGCCGCGCACCGACTCGAAGGCTTGCGCCACGCCGGGATCGCGCTCCAGCACTTCGACCACGTGCAGGCCGAAGCGGCTGTGCACCAGTCGCGGCAGCACGCCCACCTCGGCGTGGCCGAACAGTTCGCGCGCGAACTCCGGCGCGCAATCGGGGGCGGCGAGCCAGCCCAGGTCGCCGCCCTGTTCGCCGCTGGGGCAGTTCGACCACTGGCGCGCGGCCGCGGCGAAATTCTCGGAGGCCTGGCCGTCATGGCAGCGCACGTCGAGGAAGATGGGTTCCGCGCGCTTGCGCAAGGCCGCCACGTCGACGCCCGGCGTCACCGCGAACAGGATGTGGCGCACGCGAACGCGCTCGCCCGTGCGAAAGGCGCTTTCGTGCGCGGCATGGTGGCGGCGGCAGGCTTGCTCCGAGGGTTCGGGCAGCTTCAGTTCCAGCTCCAGCAGCGCTTCGATGGCGCCGGTGGCCGCCTCGCTCCCCACGCCGTCCGCCGCGGGTGCATCCGCGGCGTCCAGCAGGCCGGCCCGTTGCGCCGCCTGGCGCAGCAGCTCGGTGCAGGCGCGCTGGCGCAGTTCCTCGGGCAGGAGGGTCTCGCCCTCGGCGTGCAGCGCCACGCCGTTGATGCTGGCCAGAGTCATTGCTGCGGCGGCTGGTTGTGGCCCGAGGGCACGTTCAGCCTGCGGCTGCGAACCACCTGGTAGGGGCGCAATAGGTAGCCCACCGCGGCAAAGCCGCTCCAGACGTGCACCAGCCGGCTGAACGGGAACAGCAGGAAGATGGTCATGCCGAGCACCACGTGGAACAGGAAGGGCCAGGGCACGTCGACCAGCACTGCGGCGTCAACCGTGCGCAGGGTGAGAATGCGCTGCGCCCAGTCGGCCAGTACCAGCATCACGGTGCCGTCCGAGTGCGCCCATGAATAGGGCAGCGTGACCAGGCCCACCACCAGCTGCACCCACAGAATGACCAGCACCGCAATGTCCGTAGGGTGGCTGGTGGCGCGGATGCGCGCATCGAACACGCGGCGATGGATCAGCAACGACAAGCCGATGAAGCACATCACCCCCGCGGCCCCGCCCGAGTAGATGGCCAGCATCTGCTTGACCGGGGCATCCATGAAGTGGCCGTAGAAGGCGTGCGGCGTCAGCAGGCCCAGCACGTGGCCGAAAAACAGGAACAGGATACCCGCGTGAAAGAGATTACTGCCCCAGCGCAGGCTCCCGGTGCGCAGCAACTGCGAGGAGTCGCTCTTCCAGCTGTACTGGTTCTGGTCGAAACGGATCAGGCTGCCCACCAGGAACACCGTGAGGCAAATGTACGGATAGACGCCGAAGACAAATTCAAACAGCGTGCTCATGCGCTCGCTCCTCTTGCGGAGTTGTCCTTGCGTAAGATGTGGATGGGTTGCGGCTGCCCGGGCCGGGACTGCCCCTTGGGCGAGCAGCCGTCGAAGGCCGGCGGCTCGGACCAGCTGGCATCCAGCGGCTCTTCGGGTTCGAGCGTCACCGGCTGCGCCTTCTCGCCGGCCAGTTCCAGCAGCGCGCCGAGCACGCTGGCATAGGCGCTGTGGCGTTCGCGCAGCGCGCTGAACAGCGCGTTGAAGAGGTGCGCCATTTCGCCGAGGAACGCGCGCGCCTCGCGCGGCGGCAACGTGGAGGCGAACTCCAGCACCGCGGGCAGGTAGTCGGGCAATTCGCCGGGCGCGAGATAAAGGCCCGCCTGGTCGTAGGTCTGCGCCAGGTCGATCATCGCCGGGCCGCGCTCGCGCGAGTCGCCGTGCACGTGCTCGAACAGGTGCAGCGAGGTGGCGCGGCCGCGATCGAACAGCTGCACGTAGGCGGCCTCGGCGTCGAGCGCATCGGCGCCGGCGAGCGCATCCGCCAGCGCGTCCAGTTCCGCCAGGCGCGTGGCGCCGACGGCACGCTCGGCGCGCAGCGCCTCGCGCAGCGCGGGCAGGTGGGCGCGCATCTCGGCGTCGGGATAGCCCAGCAGGCGCGCCAGCACCCGCAAGCTCAGGGCGATGCTCATACCTGCGCCTTGATCGGGATGGTGCGCTTGCGGGTGCCGCCGAACAGGCTCACCTTGTTCGAGCCGTCCGAGCAGCCGTTGCCGAAGGAAAAGCCGCAGCCGCCGCGGATGTCGAAGGTGTTCTCGGCGTACTCGCGGTGCGTGCTGGGAATCACGAAGCGGTCCTCGTAGTTGGCGATCGCCATCAGGTGGTACATGTCCTCGACCTCGAGCTGAGTCATGCCTACCTGCTGCAGGGCGGCGAGGTTGGCCCGCCCGTCCACGTGCTTGGCGCGCTGGTAGACGCGCATCGCCAGCATGCGCTCCAGCGCGCGCACCACCGGCGCGGTGTCGCCTGCGGTGAGCAGGTTGGCGAGGTACTTCACCGGGATGCGCAGCTGGCTCACGTCCGGGATCTCGCCGTTGCTCTGCATGTGTCCGGCGTTGGCGGCAGCGCTGATCGGCGACAGCGGCGGCACGTACCAGACCATCGGCAGCGTGCGGTACTCGGGGTGCAGCGGCAGCGCCACCTTCCACTGCACCGCCATCTTGTACACCGGGCTCCTGCGCGCGCCTTCCATCCACGCGTCGGGCACGCGGTCGGCGCGCGCCTGCTCAATCACCCGCGGATCGTTCGGGTCGAGGAAGATGTCCAGCTGCGCCTGGTACAGGTCGCGGTCACGCTCGACGCTGGCGGCTTCCTGGATGCGGTCCGCGTCGTACAGCATCACGCCGAGGTAGCGGATACGGCCGACGCAGGTCTCCGAGCATACGGTGGGCTGGCCGGCCTCGATGCGCGGGTAGCAGAAGGTGCACTTCTCGGCCTTGCCCGTCTGCCAGTTGTAGTAGATCTTCTTGTACGGGCAGCCGCTCACGCACATGCGCCAGCCGCGGCACTTGTCCTGGTCGATCAACACGATGCCGTCTTCCTCGCGCTTGTAGATCGAGCCCGAGGGGCAGCTCGCCACGCACGACGGGTTCAGGCAGTGCTCGCACAGGCGCGGCAGGTACATCATGAAGGTGTTCTCGAACTGGCCGTAGATGTCCTTCTGGATGTCGTCGAAGTTGCGGTCCTGGCCGCGCTTGGCGAACTCCCCGCCGAGGATCTCCTCCCAGTTCGGGCCCCAGACGATCTTGTCCAGGGTCTTGCCGGTGATCAGGCTGCGCGGGCGCGCAGTCGGCGCGGCCTTCATCTCGGGCGCCGACTGCAGGTGGTCGTAGTCGAAGGTGAAGGGCTCGTAGTAGTCGTCGATCTGCGGCAGGTTGGGGTTGGCGAAGATCTTCATCAGCAGCCGCCACTTCGCGCCCTGGCGCGGCTCGATGGCGCCATTGCCCTTTCTCACCCAGCCGCCGTTCCACTTGTCCTGGTTCTCCCATTCCTTCGGGTAGCCGATGCCGGGCTTGGTCTCGACGTTGTTGAACCACGCGTACTCCATGCCCGGCCGGCTGGTCCAGACGTTCTTGCAGGTGACCGAACAGGTGTGGCAGCCGATGCACTTGTCCAGGTTCAGCACCATGCCGATCTGCGCTCTGACTTTCATGGGGTTTCCTCAGGCCTGCTGCGCGTCGAGGGCGGGCATGGTGGTGGCCGGCGTGTCCAGCCAGTCGACCTTGTCCATCTTGCGCACCACCACGAACTCGTCGCGGTTGGTGCCGATGGTGCCGTAGTAGTTGAAGCCGTAGGACAGCTGCGCGTAGCCGCCGATCATGTGCGTGGGCTTCAACACGATGCGGGTCACCGAGTTGTGGATGCCGCCGCGCGCGCCGGTGATTTCCGACCCGGGCGTGTTCACGATCTTCTCCTGCGCGTGGTACATCATCACCATC
>DASTTC010000437.1:0-2171 GCA_035760345.1 Burkholderiales bacterium
TGCTCGCCGAGCGCAGGAAGGCGAGGGGCCTCAAGCTCAACTACCCGGAAGCGGTGGCTTTCATCAGCGCGGCGATCCTGGAAGGCGCGCGCGACGGGCGCAGCGTCGCGGAGCTGATGGGCTGGGGCGCGACGCTGCTCAAGCGCGAGGAGGTGATGCAAGGCGTGCCGGAGATGATCCCGGACATCCAGGTGGAAGCCACGTTCCCGGACGGCACGAAGCTGGTCACGGTGCACAACCCCATTGCATGAGCATGCGCCAGCAGGCCTTCTTCAGCCTCGGGCCCGACGGCTTCCACCGCGTGGCCTATACCGACTGGGGCGACATCGACAATCCGCACGTCGTCATGTGCGTGCACGGGCTGTCGCGCAACAGCCGCGATTTCGACTACCTCGCCGAGGCGCTGCGCAAGGACTACCGCGTCGTGTGCATGGACGTCGTCGGCCGTGGCGAGAGCGCCTGGCTGGAGGACAAGTCGGGCTACAGTTTTTCGACGTACCTGTCGGATGCGGCCGCGCTGGTGGCGCGCGTGACCACGCCGGTGGCCGCGGGCTTCCTGCGCGAGAAGCGCGCGCGCTACCTCGATTGGGTCGGCACCTCGATGGGCGGGCTGATCGGCATGCTGCTCGCGGCGAAGCGCAACTCGCCCATCGGGCGCCTCGTCATGAACGACGTGGGGCCGTTCGTGCCCTGGAACGGCCTGCTGCGTCTCAAGGGACACCTCGGCCGGCCGCGCGGCTTCGCCTCGCTGAACATGGCGGGACAGTTCCTGCGCGAGGCGCTCACCAGCTTCGGGCCGCTGACCGAACCGCAGTGGCAGCACCTTATCCGGCACAGCGTGCACCAGCGCGACGACCGGCGCTGGTACCTGCGCTTCGATCCCGCCATCGGGCAGTGGAACACGCAATCCGACCCGGAGTTGCCGATCGGCCCGGAGTTCCTGCGCGGCCTCGATCTGTGGGCGATGTGGAAAGCGGTGGACTGCCCGGTGCTGGTGCTGCGCGGCGCGCAGTCCGAAGTGCTGCTCGCGGCGACAGTGGAGGAAATGCGCCGCCGCAAGCCCGAGACGCAGGCGGCGGAGTTCGAAGGCGTCGGCCACGCGCCGGCGTTGTTCGACGCCAAGCAGATCGACGCGGTGCGCGCCTTCCTCAAGCAGCGGCGCAGCGCGAGCCAGCAACGCAGGGCGGCGGGATGATACCGGGCGAGATGCGGGTCGCGGCAGGCGAGCTGGAGCTCAACGCGGGCAGGAAGACCGTGACCGTCGAGGTCACCAATGCGGGCGACCGGCCGGTGCAGGTCGGCTCGCACTATCACTTTTTCGAGGCCAACGAGGCGCTGCGCTTCGAGCGCAAGGCGGCCTACGGCTTTCGCCTCAACATCGCCGCCGGCACCGCGGTGCGCTTCGAGCCGGGGCAGTCGCGCACCGTGGAGCTGGTCGCGCTCGCGGGTGCACGAAAAGTCTACGGCTTCGCCGGCAAGGTGATGGGGAAACTCGAATGAAGATCGCCCGCCAGGCCTATGCCGAGATGTTCGGCCCGACCACCGGGGATCGCGTGCGCCTCGCCGACACCGAACTGTGGATCCAGGTGGAGCAGGATTTCACCGTCTACGGCGACGAAGTGAAGTTCGGCGGCGGCAAGGTGATTCGCGACGGCATGGGGCAGAGCCAGCTCGCCTCGGCCAAGGTCGCCGACACCGTGATCACCAACGCGCTGATCGTGGACCACTGGGGCATCGTCAAGGCAGACGTGGGCCTCAAGGACGGGCGCATCTGGAAGATCGGCAAGGCGGGCAATCCGGACATCCAGCCCGGCGTGACGATCCCGATCGGCGCGGGCACGGAAGCCATCGCGGGCGAGGGCATGATCGTCACCGCGGGCGCGCTGGATGCGCACATCCACTGGATCTGCCCGCAGCAGATCGAAGAGGCGCTGATGGCGGGCTTCACCACCATGCTCGGCGGCGGCACCGGGCCGGCGACCGGCACCTATGCGACCACTTGCACCCCGGGCCCCTGGCATATCTCCTCCATGCTCGCGGCGGCGGAAGCCTTCCCGATGAACCTCGGTTTCTTCGGCAAGGGCAACGCCTCGCTGCCCGCGCCGCTCGAGGAGCAGGTGGCGGCGGGCGCCATCGGCCTGAAGCTGCACGAGGACTGGGGCACCACGCCC
>DASTTC010000438.1:0-5350 GCA_035760345.1 Burkholderiales bacterium
GTGAGCATCAAGGGGCCGCGCGGGCCGCTCAAGCTCGACGCCTACGACAACCCGATCCAGAACGTCTACATCTCGAAGATCCAGAAGATCAAGCATCCGGTGCTGGGCGAGGTGCTGACCAACGTGCCGGTGAAGACCTACACCGGCGTGTCGCAGTTCTGGACCTTCGATCCGAAGGAGTTCCTGGCGCGCGGCCCGTACAAGCGCTAGCCGGATGAGCGCCGGAAGGGGCGGGCGGCGACGCCCGCCTTTTCATTTCAAGGGGCCGCGATGACCAGCGCCATCCTGCAGGCGATCAACGGCGTATCGCTTGCCGCGCTGCTGTTCCTGCTGGCGAGCGGCTTCACGCTCTCCTTCGGCCTGATGCGCGTGGTGAACATGGCGCACGGCGCCTACTACCTCATCGGCGGCTATGTCGGCCTGTCGATCGCCGAGACCACCGGCAGCTTCGCGCTGGCGCTCGCCGGTGGCGGCGCCGCGGTGGTGGTGCTGGGCTACCTCATCGACCGCTTCCTCATCCGGCGCACGGGCGAGAACCATCTCGCGCAGGTGCTGCTGACGGTGGGCGTGGCGTTCGTGCTGGGCGATGTGGCGCTGCAGATCTGGGGTGGCGACAACCTGATGGTGCCGGCGCCCGCGTTCCTCAAGGGCGCGGTGATACTTCCAGGCGACATCTACTACCCGAAGTACCGCTTCGTGCTCATTTTCCTCGGCGTGTTCGTGGGCGCGGTGCTGTGGCTGCTGTACAAGAAGACGCAGCTCGGCGCGGTGGTGCGCGCCGGCGTGGACGACCGCGAGCAGGTGAACGCCATCGGCATCAACGTCGATCGCCTGTTCGTGATGGTCTCGGCGCTGGCATCGTTCCTCGCCGGCCTCGCGGGCGTGGCGGGTGGCGCGTTTCTCACGCTCTACCCGGGCGCCGAATGGGAGATCCTGGTGTACGCGCTGGTGGTGGTGATCGTCGGCGGCCTCGGCAGCCTCGAAGGCGCCATGATCGGCGCGTTGATCGTAGGGCTGCTGGATGCCTACGGGCGGTGGCTGCTGCCCGAGTTCTCCTACTTCGTGCTGTTCGGGCCGATCGCGCTGCTGATGCTGTTCCGCCCGCGCGGCCTGTTCGGCCGGGAGTATTGAGCGTGGATCGCACGCGCATCGTGCTCGCGCTCGTGGTGCTGGCCGGGTTGCTGTCGCTGCCGTTCGCCGCCGGCCCGTTCTGGACCGGGCTCGCGACGCAGATGATGATCTTCGGCCTGCTGGCGCTGTCGGTGGATCTGTTGCTTGGTCACGCGGGCCTGTTTTCGCTCACGCACGCGTCCTTCTTCGCCGTGTCGGCGTACACCGTGGCGATCCTGCAGGTGCGCTACAACGTGCCCACCGCGCTCGCGGCAGCCGCGGGCATTGTCGCGGGGACCTTGCTCGCGCTGGTCTTCGGCCTCGCGGTGCGCACGCGCGGGGTGTACTTCATCCTCATCACCATCGCCTTCGGCTACGTGGTGTGGGGCGTGGCGCACCGCTGGTCCTCGTTCACCGGCGGCGACAACGGCGTCACCAACGTGCCGTTCCCGGCGATCGGCGCCGCGGCCATCACCTCGCACACCCAGTACTACTACGTGGTGCTCGCCGCGGTGATCCTGTGCGGGCTGGGCTACCGCATGCTCATCCGCTCGCCCTTCGGCCTGGGGCTGCGCGGCATCAAGGCGAGCGAGACGCGCATGCAAAGCCTGGGCTACCGCACCAGCCTGCACCTGTACGCGGCGTTCGTGCTCTCGGGCGCGCTGGCGAGCTTCGCCGGCGTGCTCTACGTCTACTACAACAAGTTCGTCAATCCGGTGGCCGCCTCGTTCCCGATCTCGGTGGAGGCCGCGCTGATGGCGATCGTCGGCGGCAGCGGCACCATCATCGGGCCATTCATCGGCGCGGGCGTGGTACTGGGGCTGCGCAACTGGGTATCGAGCTTCGTCGAGATGCACCACGCCATCATGGGCGTGGTGTTCATCGCGACGGTGCTGTGGGCGCCGCAAGGCCTGGTGGGGCTCGCCGCGCAACTGCGCGCACGGCTCGCCAGGCGCGGGGAGCACAAGCGGTGAGCGCAGCGGCCATCGAAGTCGGCGCGCTCGCCAAGGTGTTCGGCGGGCTCGCCGCCGTGGACGGCGTGTCGCTCAGCGTGGCCGCGGGCGAGCGCCGGGTGCTCATCGGCCCGAACGGCGCGGGCAAGACGACGCTGTTCCATTGCATCACCGGCACGCTCAGGCCCACGCGCGGCAGCGTGCGCCTCTTCGGCCGCGACGTGACGCAGGATGCGGAGCACCGGCGCACCGCGCTCGGCATGGGCCGCACCTTCCAGATCACCAACGTGTTTCCCGAGCTCACGCTCGGGGAGAACCTGGCGTTGGCCATCGTCGGCACCGACCGCAGGAAGTGGGTGATGCATCGTCCGATGGACGCCTTCGAGTCGGTGCGCCACCAGGCGCTGGCGAGCCTGGAGCGCGTCGGGCTCGAGGGACGCGCCGACCAGCCGGCGAAGCTCGTGTCCTACGGCGAGCGGCGCCAGCTCGAGCTCGCGCTCGCGCTGAACACCAAGCCCAAGGTGCTGTTTCTCGACGAGCCCTGCGCCGGGCTGTCGCCGGCCGAGCGCCAGCGCATCTCGAAGATGATCGCGGGTCTGCCGCGCGACATCACGCTGCTCATGATCGAGCACGACATGGACGTGGCGCTGGGGCTGGCCGATCGCGTCACGGTACTGCACCAGGGGCGCGTGATCCTCGAGGGCACGCCCGACGAGGTGCGCGCCAATGCGCAGGTACGCGATGTCTACTTCGGCCATGGCTGAAGCCTTCCTCTCGGTCCGCGGCATCCACACCTACTACGGCGACAGCTACGTGCTGCAGGGGTTGTCGCTCGAGCAGCGCGCGGGCACCATCGTCGCGATCCTCGGCAGGAACGGCATGGGCAAGACCACCTTCATCCGCTCGGTCGCCGGACTCACGCCGCCGCGCGAAGGCGAGATCCGCTTCAAGGGGGTTTCGCTGGCGGGACGGCCGCCGTATGCGATCGCGCAGGCCGGCATCGCGCTCGTGCCGCAAGGGCGGCGGATCTTCCGCTCGCTCTCGGTGCGCGAGAACCTGCTGCTGCCGACCAGCGGCCTCGCGCGCCCGCGCGGCGGGCGCTGGAACCTCGAGGCCGTGCTGGCGCAGTTTCCGCAACTCGCCGAGCGCATCCACCACCCGGGAGGCGCGCTCTCCGGGGGCGAGCAGCAGATGCTGGCGGTGGGCCGCGCGCTGATGGCCAATCCCGAGCTGATCCTGATGGACGAGCCCTCGGAAGGCCTCTCGCCCAAGCTGGTGCAGCACGTGGAAGCGATCATGAAGAGCGCGCGCGAACACGGCCACGCGGTGCTGCTGGTGGAGCAGAACTTCGCGCTGGCGATGGCGGTGGCGGACTACATTTACGTGGTGTCGGCAGGGCGCTTCGTGTTCGAAGGCACGCCCGCCCAGCTCAACGACGCGCCGGAAGTGCTCGAGCAGCACCTCGGCGTGGCGCAGGCAAACTGAGGAGATACCCATGGCAGAGCATCGACTGGATCCATCGCTCGAGAACGTGCATTGGGGCTATTTCGACGCCAAGCTGCCGCCGCGGCTGGAGGTCGACTCGGGGGACACGGTTGTCGTCGATACGGTCTCCGGCTGGGGCGACGTGGCGCCCGGGGAGACGCGCTTCAGCGCGGTGCACCGGGAGATCATCACGAAGCTGAAGCCGCAACTGGGCCCGCACATCCTCACCGGGCCGGTCGCGGTGCGCGGCGCGCAGCCCGGCGACACGCTGGAAGTGAAGATCAAGGCGATCGAGCTCACCGCGGACTGGGGCTGGAACGTGATCCGGCCGTTGCGCGGCACGTTGCCCGAGGATTTCCCCGAATTCCAGGCGCGCGTCATCCCGATGGACCGCAAGAAAATGACGGCGAAGCTCGCCTGGGGGCCGACGATCCCGCTGCAGCCTTTCTTCGGCATCCTCGCCACCGCGCCGCGCCCCGAGTACGGACGCATCTCGTCGGTCGAGCCGCGCGAGTTCGGCGGCAACGTGGATTGCAAGGAGTACGTGCCGGGAACGTCGCTCTATCTGCCGGTGTTCGTGCCGGGCGCGAACTTCTCCGCCGGCGACGGGCATGCGGTGCAGGGCGACGGCGAGGTGTGCCTCACCGCGCTCGAAACCTGCCTCAAGGGCACGTTCGAGCTGGTGGTGCACAAGAAGATGAAGCTCGCCATGCCGCGGGCGATCACGCCCACGCACTACATCACCATCGGCCTGAACGAGGATCTCGACGACGCCGCCAAACAAGCGCTGCGCGGCATGATCGCGTGGCTGGTCGAGATGAAAGGCTGGCAGCCGGCCGAGGCCTACGTCTTTTGCAGCCTCGCCTGCGACCTGCACGTCACGCAGCTCGTGGACGGCAACAAGGGCGTCCACGCCATGGTGCGGCGCGACCTGCTGTAGCATTCCAGCCGTGATTGGACGCGGCCACCACGACATGGGCGGACTGCCCGCCGGCAAGGTGCGGCGGACCGAGCACGCCTACGACGACTGGGAGCTGCGCGTCGACGCCATGATGATGCTGCTGGTCGGCGTCGTCGGCGGCAACAAGCGCATGACCGTGGACGAACTGCGCAAGAACATCGAGTCGCTGCCGCCCGCGGACTACGACAGGATGGGCTACTACGACCGCTGGGCGATCTCGCTGACCCAGACCATGATCCAGCGCGGTGTGATCACCACCGACGAGCTGGCGCGCAAGATGCAGGAAGTGAAAAAAGGGGGTCAGAACAAGAATTCAGCCGGTACACGGAAGGCAACGGGATGAAATCTTGTTCTGACCCCCTTTTTCGTCCGGGCGATCGCGTCCGCGTGCGCAAGGCGGCGCCGCTGGGCCACATCCGCACGCCGTTCTACATCCGCGGGCACGTGGGCGTGGTGGAACGCTATTGCGGTGCGTTTCCCAATCCCGAGGAGCTCGCGCAGCAAAGGGACGGCCTGCCAAGGCAGCCGCTGTACCGAGTGCGATTCAAGCGAAAGGACGTCTGGCCCGGCTATCGCGGCAGCCGCTCGGACGTGATCGAGATCGAGATCTTCCAGCACTGGATCGAGGCATGAAGGCCGCCGGGCGCTACGAGCCGTACTCCTACTTCCAACTGATGGAAGTGAGCCTGCGCGAGCTGCTGGTGGACAAGGGCATCGTCACCGAGGACGCAATCGCGGGGGCGGTGGCGATCATGCGCGCGCGCGGCCCCGAGCGTGGCGCGGCGATGGTGGCGCGCGCCTGGCTCGACCCGGCCTACCACGGGCGCATGCTCGAGAACGG
>DASTTC010000439.1:0-3445 GCA_035760345.1 Burkholderiales bacterium
GCGCAGCTGCCTTGCACTGATGTAGCCCTGGCGGTAGGCGATCTCCTCGGGACAGGCGACCTTCAGGCCCTGGCGCTTTTCGATGGTCTCGATGAAATGCGCGGCCTCGAGCAGCGATTCGTGCGTGCCGGTGTCCAGCCAAGCATAGACGCGTCCCATCGGCACCACGTCCAGCTCGCCGCGCGCGAGGTAGGCTCGGTTCAGGTCGGTGATCTCCAGCTCGCCGCGCGCCGAGGGCTTCAGTCCTTCCGCGATCCGCACCACGCGGTTGTCGTAGAAGTACAGTCCCACCACCGCGTAGCGCGACTTGGGCTTCTTCGGCTTTTCCTCCAGGCTCACCGCGCGGCCCTTGGCGTCGAACTCGACCACGCCGTAGCGCTGCGGGTCTGTCACCGGATAGGCGAACACAGTGGCGCCCTTCTTCTTCGCGACCGCCTGCGACAGGAGCGCCGAGAGGTCGTGGCCGTGGAACAGGTTGTCGCCGAGGACCAGCGCGACCCGATCCTTGCCGATGAACTTCTTGCCGATGAGGAACGCCTGCGCGAGCCCGCCCGGATGCGGCTGCACCGCGTAGGAGAGCTTGATGCCCCACTTGCGGCCGTTGCCGAGGAGCTCGGCGAAGCGCGGCGTGTCCTGCGGCGTCGAGATGACGAGGATGTCGCGGATCCCCGCGAGCATCAGCGTGGTGAGCGGGTAGTACACCATCGGCTTGTCGTACACCGGCAGCAGCTGCTTGGAGACCACCTGCGTCACCGGATACAGCCGCGTGCCCGAGCCGCCCGCGAGGATGATGCCTTTCATGTCCTGCTCCGCTCCCTTCGTTCCAGGTACCAGCGCACGGTCTTCTTCAGGCCCGAGGCGAAGCTCTCCTGCGGGCGCCAGCCGAGCTCCGCCTGGATCTTGCGCGAGTCGATGGCGTAGCGTCGGTCATGCCCCGGGCGGTCCTTCACGAAGCTGATGAGGTCGGCGTAGCTGCCGCCCGTGCGCGGCTGCGCGTCGTCCAGCAGCGCGCATAGGGTGCGCACCAGGTCGAGGTTCTTCATCTCGGCGCCGCCGCCGATGTTGTACACCTCGCCGGGCCGGCCGCGCTCGAGCACCGCGCGCAGCGCCGCGCAATGGTCCATGACGTAGAGCCAGTCGCGCACGTTCTGCCCGTCGCCGTACACCGGCAGGGGCTTGCCGGCGAGCGCCTGGTGGATCATGAGCGGGATCAGCTTCTCCGGGAACTGGTGCGGGCCGTAATTGTTCGAGCAGTTGGTGGTGAGCGTCGGCAGGCCGTAAGTGTGCCAATAGGCGCGCACCAGGTGGTCCGAACCCGCTTTCGAGGCGCTATAGGGGCTGTTCGGCGCGTAGGGCGTGGTCTCGCTGAAGGCCGGATCGTCGCTCCCGAGCGAGCCGTAGACTTCGTCCGTGGACACGTGCACGAACCGGAACGCCGAGCGCTCGGCCGCGGCGAGGCCCGCCCAGTAGGCACGCGCCTCCTCGAGCAGTGCGAACGTGCCGAGCATGTTGGTCTGCACGAACTGCGCCGGTCCTTCGATGGAGCGGTCGACGTGGCTTTCCGCGGCCAGGTGCACCACGGCGCGCGGCCGGTGGCGTGCCAGGAGATCGCGCACCACCGTGCGATCGCAGATGTCGCCCTGGACGAACACATGCCGCGCATCGTCGCGCAGCGCGTCCAGGTTGGCGAGGTTGCCCGCGTAGGTCAGCTTGTCGAGGTTGACGACCGGCTCGCCGGTCCCGGCAAGCGTCGACAGCACGAAGTTCGAGCCGATGAAGCCGGCGCCGCCCGTGACCAGGAGCATGGCAGGATTATGCCGTCGCCGCGGCGGGCGAGGCGGCGAACTGGATGCGGTGCAGCCGCGCGTAGATGCCGCCGCGCGCGATCAGCTCGGCATGCCGGCCCGACTCCACCACGCGCCCGTGCTCCAGTACGGCGATGCGGTCGGCGCCCTCGACCGTCGACAGCCGGTGCGCGATGACGATGGTGGTGCGCCCGCGCATCAGCGCTTCCAGCGCCGCCTGTACGTGGCGCTCGGACTCCGAATCCAGCGCCGAGGTGGCCTCGTCCAGGATCAGCACCGGCGCGTTCTTGAGCAGCGCGCGCGCGATCGCGAGGCGCTGGCGCTGGCCGCCGGACAACCTCAAGCCGTTCTCGCCGATCAGCGTGTTCAGCCCTTCCGGCGTCCCGCGGATGAAGTCCATGGCGTGCGCGGCCTCGGCCGCGGCGATGACCTCCTGTTCGCTCGCGCCGCCGAGGCGCCCGTAGGCGATATTGGCGTAGACCGTGTCGTTGAACAGCACCACGTCCTGCGACACGAGGGCGACGTTGCCGCGCAGGCTCTCCAGCGTGAGCGACTGGATGTCGTGCCCGTCGAGCGTGATGCGGCCGGCGTCCGGCGCGTAGAACCGCGGCAACAGGTTGACGAGCGTCGTCTTGCCGCTGCCGGACGTGCCTACCAGCGCGAGCGTCTCTCCGGGGTTCACGTGCAGGCTCACCTCGCGCAGCGCCGCCGCCTCGCGCGTCTCGTAGGTGAAGGTCACGTTCTCGTAGGCCACCTCGCCGCGCGCGCGCGGCAGCGATACCGTGCCGCCGTCCTCCTCGATCGGCGCATCGATCATGCCGAACACGCTCTCGGCCGCCGCGAGACCGCGCTGCAGCGCGGCGTTCACCTGCGTCAGGTGCTTGATCGGCGCGAACAGCATCAGCATCGCGGTGAAGAACGACGCGAACTCGCCCACCGTGGTGTGCGCGGCGAGCGCATCGCCGAGCGCCACGTACACGATTACCGCCATGGCGGCGGCCGCCAGCAGGTGCGTCACCGGTGTCGCGAGCGCTTCGGGCACCCTCTGGCGCATGTTGAAACCGCGCAAGCTGCCGATGGCGCGGCCGAAACGCTGCGCTTCGTAGTCCTGCCCGCCGAACACCTTCACCACCCTGTGGCACTCGATCGTCTCCTCGAGCACGTGCACCAGGTCGCCCATCGCGCGCTGCGAAAAGCGCGCCATGCGCCGCAGGCGCCCCGAGAGAGCGCGCACCAGCAGCGCCACCAGCGGTGCGATCACCAGCGCGATCAGCGTCAGCTTCCAGTTGAGCCAGAGCAGCCACGACAGCAGCCCCACGATGACGATGGAATCGCGCACCAGCACCGTGATCGCGGTGGTGGCCGCGGCACTCACGTTGGCCACGTCGTAGGCCACACGGGAAAGGAGCGCGCCCGCCGTCTGGTCGTCGAACATGCGCGTGGGGTAGCGCACCAGGCGCGCGAACATCTGCGCGCGCAGGTCGAGCACCACCTTTTCCGCCACCCAGGTCATGCAGTAGTGCCCGGCGAAGCTGAACGTGCCGCGCAGGATGAAGATGCCGATGATCGCGCCCGCGAAGGCGATCGGCGGCCAGGTTTCGCCCTGCCCCGAGCCGACGAAACCGCCGTCGAGCAGCGGG
>DASTTC010000440.1:0-3833 GCA_035760345.1 Burkholderiales bacterium
CTGGAAACCCTGCGCCTGCTGACGAATCTGGAGACCGAGAAGCGCAAGCTCCTGCAGGTCGTGCTGTTCGGCCAGCCCGAACTCGACCGCAAGCTGGCGTCCGAGTCGATTCGGCAATTGCGGCAACGCATTACGTTTCAGTACGCGCTGCGCGGACTGGACCGCGATGAGATCGGGGCCTACGTCGAGCACCGTCTGGCGATTGCCGGGCACGCGGGTGCGCCCTTGTTCGAGCCCCGGGCCTTGCGCGCCTTGCACCGGGCGAGTCGCGGCGTGCCGCGGCTCGTCAACATCCTGGCGCACAAGGCGCTACTGCTCGTATTCGGGGAAGGCGGCCGCCGCGCCGCGCACCGTCACGTGCAGGCGGCAGCGTCCGATACGCCTTCCGCGGGTCCGGTGCGCGGCTGGTGGTGGCCGCGACTGCGCTCGCCGCGCGCCGCGGAATAGGCCAAGCCGTGAGCCTCATCAACAAGATGCTGCAGGAACTCGACCGCCGCCATGCGCGCACGGCGCCACCGGGGCAGAGCGTGCATCCCGAGGTTCGCGCGGTGCACGACGCGCATGGCGGGCAGGAATGGTTCTGGCGCATCGTCGCAGGCCTGATGCTGATCGCTGCGCTCTGGACCCTATGGGTGGTTTACCAGTTGCAACCGCGCACAGTGGCCACGGAGCTTGCGTACCGCGCCGCAGAAAGCAGTCGCCGCCAGGTGGCCGCTAGCGCCCCGCCATCGCTGCCCCGGGGAGCGGCGGCGCCGGCAGCAACCGGGGTGCAGGCGCCGACCCT
Organism: Burkholderiales bacterium; assembly: GCA_035760345.1. GTDB lineage: Bacteria > Pseudomonadota > Gammaproteobacteria > Burkholderiales > SG8-39 > JAABQT01. The sequence continues at coordinate 785 of DASTTC010000440.1, forward strand.
GTCAAGCGCCATCGCGGCACCCAAGCCGGTTCCCGAGAAACTCGCGGCACCCATCGAGATGCTGCGTCTTGCGTTGACCATCGATACGCCGCTCGCGCCGCGCCCGTCCCAGCGGGTCCAATCGGCGCCTTCCCGGGAACGAACGAGCGTAGCGACTGCGCCCCGGAAACAGGCCCTTGCCAGCGGACCTGCGCCGTCTTCAACCCACATCGAAAAGCGCTCGAGGCAAGGAGCGCCCGAAGAGCGTGCCGAAGCATTGTTCAGGCAGGCGGCCGCGCAGCTCGAACGGGGACGAGTCGCTGACGCCGAGGCGCTGCTGCGAGCGGCATTGGACGCGGACCACACACACCAGCCGGCGCGCCAGACGCTGATCGCGCTCGATATCGAGCAGGGCCGGATCGATGACGCGCGTCGTCAATTGCAGGAGGGGCTTGCAGTCAATCCCTCCTTTGTTCCGTATGCGGTGGCGCTGGCGCGCATAAACGTGGATCGCGGTGACTACCCTGTCGCGCTCGAGGTTCTCGATGCGGTGAACGCTGACGCAGTGGAGAGCCCGGACTTTCATTCGATGCGTGGCGCGGTACTGCTTCGTATGGCACGCTACGACAAGGCAGTGGATGCCTATCGACGCGCGCTTGGCGCCGGGGCGCAAACGGGCGCCTCGTGGGTCGGTCTGGGCATATCGTTGGATGCGCTTGGGCGCAATCCGGAAGCGGCCGAAGCGTTCAGGCGCGGCGTCGCCACAGGGACACTTGCCGACGACCTGCGGGCGTACGCGGAGCAGCGCGTACGACAATTGCAGTAGCTCAGGCTGCGCTCGAGGCGCCCTCGCCCACCTGCTCCAGCCGGTAGCCGTAGTTGTAGATCGGCACGACGCGAAAACCCGTCTCGGTGCGCAGGTCCAGCTTCTTTCTCACCTGGCTCACATGGGTGTCAACCGTGCGCGTCACGAGGTCGCCGCTGCGACCCCATACGGCCTCCTGCAGGTGACCGCGAGAAAGCAGTCGTCCCAGGTTCCGGAACAGGACGACGGTCAGCTCAAACTCCTTCGGGGTGAGTTCGATCCGCTCGCTGCCGCGGCGCACCTCGCCCTTTGCGACGTCGATGTCGAACGGCGGAAACGACAGCAGCTTTTCTTCCTCGCGCGGATACGCGCGGCGCAACAGCGCGTGCACGCGAGCCAGTGTTTCCTGTCGCCTGACGGGCTTCACCATGTAGTCGTCGGCGCCGTTCTCCAGGGCGAAGACGATGTCCTGCTCGGCATCGCGCACTGTCACAAACAGGACGGGCACTTGCTTGGACACGTTGGCGCGCAGCCACATCAATACGTCAATCCCGGAGACGTCGGGAACCTGCCAGTCGATGACGAAAAGATCGAAGCTTTCCCGCCCGGCGTGCTTCATGGCGTCACGGCCGCCCAGAAAGCCGTGCACGTCATGTCCGTCATCCGTCAGCCAGCGCTTGAGCAGCGCCAGCTGATCCGGGTCGTCCTCGAGAATAGAGATTCGCAAGCGGCACTCCCTCGCACGCAATAACAATAATACTGCTTCCCCAGGGCGGCCCCAAGGGCTATGGCAGAATCCGATTTCCATCCCAACCCCATGCGCATCGCCTTACTGGGCGCCGGCACCATTGCACGGCTCACTCTGGAACACCTGGGTCGGGGCGTCCTTCCCGGGGTTGAAGTCGTCGCCATAGCGGGACGCAGCGCCAGTTCGCGCGGCGTTGAACTGGCGCAGAAGCATTCAGTGCCTTTCGTCGTCGGTCGTGAAGCGTTGTTGCGCCTGCGCCCGCGAGCGGTGCTCGAGGCGGCGTCTCACGAGGCGGTTCGAGAGCACCTGGTTCCGCTCCTGGAGAGCGGGGCGAGCGTGACCGTGATGTCCGCAGGGGCATTGGCCGATCGCACGCTGCACCTAGCGGCTGAGCAGGCCGCGCGTATCAGCGGCGCCATGCTGTATGTCCCCTCGGGTGGCATAGGTGGACTTGACGCGCTGAAAGCCGCGTGTGTGGCGGGGGTCGACGAGGTGGGCATCCGTGTGGCCAAGCCGCCGAAGGCTTGGAAGGGCATTGCATTCGTGGAACGTCTGGGGGTCGACCTGGACGGTCTGGCGCAGCCCTATACCCTGTTTGCAGGCGTCGCCCGCGACGGAGTGCCGCATTTCCCTCAGAACGTGAACATCGCGGCCGTCCTCTCACTGGCCGGGATCGGATTCGACCGCACGCAACTCGAGGTGGTTGCGGATCCGGCCCTGACGCACAACACGCACACGATTCGAGTATCGGGGCGCACCGGACGCTTTAGCGTCGTGCTGGAGAACGTGCCCTCGCCGGACAATCCGAAGACTGCCTGGCTTGCCTGCTACAGCGCGCTCGCCGCGCTTCGATCCATGGTGGCACCCGCGCGATACGGTACCTAACCCATTGATGCGCATGGCCGAGGTGCTCGGGGGGAATACGCGCGCGTGGCATCGCGGACACGCAGGCCATGCAGGGGATACTGCTCGAATCCTTGACCAAGCAAAGGATTCCTAACATAATTTCGGGTTCCGCCGGAGGGGTGCCCGAGCGGCTAAAGGGGGCAGACTGTAAATCTGTTGGCCTTGCGCCTACGTTGGTTCGAATCCAACCCCCTCCACCAGCAATCCGGGCGTTCCCGGCGGCGGGGCGGCAGGTGACGTGGGCGAGGTGAACAGGCGGGTGTAGCTCAATGGTAGAGCAGAAGCCTTCCAAGCTTATGACGAGGGTTCGATTCCCTTCACCCGCTCCAGGCAACACCAGAGCCCATGTAGCTCAGTGGCAGAGCACTCCCTTGGTAAGGGAGAGGTCATGCGTTCAATCCGCATCATGGGCACCACGGACGAGAGCAGCATTCGGTAACTGATCGAGAAAGAAAGCCATGGCAAAAGGAAAATTCGAGCGCACCAAGCCGCACGTGAACGTGGGGACGATTGGCCACGTGGATCACGGCAAGACGACGCTGACGGCGGCGATCACGCACGTGCTGTCGAAGAAGTTTGGCGGCGAGGCGAAGAATTACGATCAGATTGAC
>DASTTC010000441.1:0-5108 GCA_035760345.1 Burkholderiales bacterium
CCTGGTTCTTCAGCAGCGCGAAGATCAGGTCCTGCTTGCGCATGCGGCTCGCGTTGTCGATCTGGTTCTCGACCGCGGTTTCCACGAGTTGCGTGACGTGCTGGCTCTTCAGTTCAGACAGGTGCATGGACGAGTCAATAGGGGCTGCGGGGACTTGCCGACTTGTTCCGTATGGGGAGGGCCGCTGCGCCTGGGAACTGCGGCGCGCGCCGGACTTTGCTTCAATGCTGCCTTACGTCTTTTCTTTACTGCCGCCGCCCCGGAAGCGCCAGGGCGGATTTGCCGCTGAGCGTAAGTGGTTTAGATATTGCTGTCAAGGAACGCGGTGAGCTGCGACTTGGTCAGCGCGCCCACCTTCGTCGCCTCGAGGTTGCCGTTCTTGAACAGCATCAGCGTCGGGATGCCGCGGATGCCGAACTTGGCGGGCACCGCCTGGTTCTCGTCGACGTTGATCTTGGCGATCTTCAGGCGCCCGTCGTATTCCTGGGCCACCTGGTCGAGCAGCGGCGCGATCGACTTGCACGGGCCGCACCACTCGGCCCAGTAGTCCACCAGGACCGGGACTTCGGATTGCAGCACTTCGGGTTCGAAGCTGGCGTCGGTGACGTGATGGATCTGCTGGATGCTGCTCATGGTTCCTCGGGGGACTTGCAGGGAGCCGTCATTATGGGGGTGCAGGCGGCGGAACCCAAGTGCGCGTGCTAAACTACGGATTCGATTAACCTTTTTACCCTCTCAGGATTTCCTGGATGACCTACGTCGTCACCGAAAGCTGCATCAAGTGCAAGTACACGGACTGCGTCGACGTGTGCCCGGTGGACTGCTTTCGCGAAGGTCCGAACATGCTGGTGATCGATCCCGACGAGTGCATCGACTGCACCCTGTGCGTGCCGGAGTGCCCGGTGGAGGCGATCTTCGCCGAGGACGACGTCCCCGACGGCCAGCGCGACTGGATCGCCCGCAACCAGGAACTCGCCGCCGGCTGGCGGCCGATCATCGAAAGAAAACCCGCGCCGGCGGATGCCGACGAGTGGGCAAAAGTGAAGCAAAAGAACCACTTATTGGAAAAGTAAGGGCCGGTTCGGAGCTACATGGGGACAGTCCCTATTTACCGTACAGCCCGGCTTTCGCCTTGCCGCTGAATACGCGATAGGCGAAGACGGTGTAGCCGATGAGGAACGGCAGCACGATCGCCACGCCGATCAGCGTCACGCTCAGCGCCGAAGGGTGTGCGGCCGCTTCCCAGAGGGTGAGCCAGCCGATCACCACGTACGGGAACACGCTGTAGGCGAGGCCCAGGAAGGCAAGCACGAAGATCGCCACCGCGCCGGCGAAAGGCTTCCAGTCCGAGCGCCCCAGCGAGCGCCACACCCAGAGCCAGGACACGACCGAGGCCGCCGGCAGCACCATCAGCGCAAGCGTTTGCGGAAAGTCGAACCAGCGCGCGTAGACCTGCTCGCTCACCACCGGCGTGCCCAGGGACACCAGCGCCACGCCGAGCGCCACCCAGAGCAAGCCCCACTTGGTCCAGCCCATCGCCTTTGCCTGCAGCGGCCCTTGCGTGCGCAGGATGAGCCAGGTCGCCCCGAGCAGCACGTAGCCGCCGCACAGCGCCGCGCCCACCAGCAGCGAGAAGAGGAGGTAGTTCCAGCCCGGCTGGAACGCGGTGAGGTAGCGCCCGAGCATGAAGCCTTGCGCGAAGCTGGCGAGGAACGAACCGAACCAGAACAGCCAGTTCCACAGCTCGGCGTGCCAGCCCACCGCCTTCATGCGCAGCTCGAAGGACACGCCGCGCAGCATCAGCCCGGTGAGCATTGCCGCCACCGGCAGGTACAGCGCGCCGAGGATGTAGCCGTGGGCCGTCGGAAACGCGATCAGCAGGATGCCCACGCCGAGCACCAGCCAGGTCTGGTTGGCGTCCCAGAACGGGCCGATCGACGCCGCCATCACGTCCTGCTCGGCGTCGCTCGCCGCCGGCATCAGCATGCCCACGCCGAGGTCGTAGCCGTCCAGCACCACGTAGGCGAGGATCGACGCGCCCATCAGGATCGCGAAGATGAGCGGCAGGTCGAGGCTCATGGCCGGGCGCCTTCCCGGGCCAGGTGCGTGAGGACCACGATGTAGGCGAGCAGCATCACGCTGTAGACGAACACATAGCCGGCGAGGCTCGCCCCCAGCGCCGCCTCCGGCACCCGCCCCAGCGCATCGGTGGTGCGCAGGATGCCGGTGACCAGCCACGGCTGGCGCCCGATCTCGGTGACGATCCAGCCGGCGAGCGTCGCGATCCAGCCCGAAAAGGTCATGCCGGCGAAGGCCCACAGCAGCCAACGCGGCGGCGCGGGCCTGCGCAACCGCCAGGCGCCGAACCAGGCCAGCGCCAGCATCAGCACGGCCACGCCCACCATGATGCGAAAGGCGAAGAACACCGGCGCCACCGGCGGGATGTCGGGCATGAAGTCCTCCAGCCCCTGGATCTCGGCGTCGAAGTCGTGCTTGAGCACCAAGCTCGCGAGCTTCGGGACCTCGATCGCAAAATCGTTCCTGCCCGCGAGCTCGTTCGGGATCGCGAACAACACGAGCGGCGTGCCCTGCTGCGTCTTCCACGCGGCTTCGATCGCGGCGATCTTGGCCGGCTGGTGCTCGAGCGTGTTCAGGCCGTGCAGGTCGCCCACGACGACTTGCAGCGGCGCGAGCACCGCCGCCGCCACCGCCGCGGCGCGCAGCGTGCGCAGCGCGCCCGCATCCGCCGCCGCCTGCAGCAGGCGCCAGGCCGACAAGCCCGCCACCAGGAACGAGGCGGTGAGGCCGCTCGCCAGCATCATGTGCGTGAAGCGGTAGGGGAACGACGGGTTGAAGATCACCTCGAGCCAGTCGCCCGCGATCAACGCATCGCCGTCCATCACGTGGCCGGCGGGCGTTTGCATCCAGGAACTGAGCGCGAGGATCCAGAACGCCGACAGGGTGGTGCCCACCGCCACCATCACCGCCGAGACCATGTGCACGCGCGTGGACACGCGGTTCATGCCGAACAGCATCACGCCGAGGAAGGTCGCCTCGAGGAAGAACGCGGTGAGCACCTCGTAGCCCAGCAGCGGCCCGGCGATGTTGCCCACCTGCTCCATGTAGCCCGGCCAGTTGGTGCCGAACTGGAAGCTCATGGTGATGCCCGAGACCACGCCGATGGCGAAGGTGAGGGCGAAGATCTTCACCCACAGGCGGTAGGTGGCGAGGTCGCCCGCGTCGCCGGTGCGCGCGTAGCGCACGCGAAAGGCGATCAGGTACCAGGCGAGCGCGATGCTGATGGTGGGAAACAGGATGTGGAACGCGATGTTGAGCCCGAACTGGGCCCGGGCGAGGAGGAGAGCGTCGCCGGCATCCATGCGCCCGTATTGTCGCTCCGGGCGGTTTCCCCGCGCAATGCGGCGTATGCTGGGCGCTCATCCGGAGAGTCCATTGGAATACGTCTGGTTCGTGGTGGTCGGCCTCGCGGTCGGCCTGGTGGTGGGCAGGTTCCTGCAAGGCAACAATTTCGGCATCGTCGGCGACATGGCGTTCGCGGTCGGCGGCGCGCTCGTGTTCGGCATCGGGCTCGGCGCCTCGGGCATCGTCCCCGAGGGCGGCATCGGCGGGCGCGTGGTGATGGCCGCGCTCGGCGCGATCGTGGCGCTGTTCCTGCGGCGCGTGATGAGGTCGGTCTAGCGTTGCACTAGACTACCGGCGCATGCCCGCCGCGCCGGTCAGCAAGGAGGATCTGTTCGCGCGCCTCGCCGAGGGGCATGCCGCGCGCCTCACCGTGGTCACCCCCAACCGGCGCCTCGCGCAGGCGCTGGCGCGCGAGTTCGACGCGCGGCAGGCGAAGGACCTGAAGGTGTGGGAGACGGCGGACATCCTGCCGTTGTCCGCGTTCGTCGAGCGGCTGTACGAAGACGCGCTTTACTCCGACATCGCGTCGCAGCTGCCGCTGCTACTCACCGGCGCGCAGGCGCAGGCGCTGTGGGAGACGGCGATCCGCGCGAGCCGCTGGGGCGAAGCGCTGCTCGCGGTGCCGCAGGCGGCCGCGGATTGCGTTCGCGCGTGGGAGCTGGCGCACGGCTGGCGGATCGCCGGCGCGCTCGGCGCGTTTCCTGGCAACGACGACGCCGTCGCCTTCGCCGAGTGGGCGAAGGAGTATTCGAGGCGCTGTGCGAAGGACGGGCATGTCGATTCCGCGCGGCTCGCCGACGTCGTCGCGCCGCTGCTGAAGGAGGCCGCGCTGCGCAAACCGGAACTGCTCGTTGCCTACGCGTTCGACCTCGTGACCCCGCAGCAGCGGGACTTCTTCGACGCCTGCGCGCAGGCGGGCATCGAAGTCCGGATGTGCGCGCCGGCCCGTAGGGTGGGCCATCGGCCCACCGTACGCCAGCGGCCCACCCTACGGGTGTTTCCGTCCGCACGCGAGGAACTGGACGCCGCTGCGCAGTGGGCGCACGCGCAGTTCGAGGCCGGCGCCACGCGCATCGGTGTCGTGGTGCCCGAGCTCGGGCAGCGGCGCAACGAAGTAGTGCGCGTCTTTTCGCGCACCCTGCACCCGGCGCACAACCTGCCGGATGCCGAACGGCGCGCGCTGCCCTTCAACGTTTCGCTGGGCGCCCCGCTCTCCGACTACCCGCTGGTGCGCGCAGCACTGTCGATCCTTGAGCTTGCAGCCGGCGAGATCCCCTTCGAGCAGGCCTCAAGGCTTGTGCGTTCCCCTTTCATCGCCGGCGCGTCCTCCGAGATGGCGAAGCGCGCGCTCCTCGATGCCGCTCTTCGGAGGTTCGCGCCGGCGAAACTCGTCCTGGGCAAGCTCGTCGGCCTCATCAAGGACGCGCCGGTTTTGAGACAGAGGATGGAAGCCTTGTTCGCCGTGCCGAAACCGGACACTGCCTCCCCCCACGACTGGGGCCGCCACTACACCGACCTCCTTGCCGCAGCCGGATTCCCCGGCAACCGCTCGCTCGACTCCGCCGAATTCCAGGCGCAAGCGAAATTCAACGAAACGCTCGCCGAATTCGCCAAGCTCGAGCGCGTCAGCTCGCGGCTGTCGAATCGGGAAGCGATCGCGAATCTGCGCCGCCTGTGCGCCGACA
>DASTTC010000442.1:0-4593 GCA_035760345.1 Burkholderiales bacterium
ACCAGCGCCTTGACGTGCCGGCTGAGACCCAGCACCCGGCTCAGGGACGCGAGGCGCCCGCCGTCGCTCGTCGATTTGTCATTCGCGCCGATGTCCGTGCTCCAGGATCGCCGGGCGTCGGCCAATGGGACATTGCGCCCGTCCGGAGCATCCCGCTTTCCGCCAGGCCGCTCTGTGCGCCGTCGAACATAGGACTCAGCCTGAATTAGCCGATTGTCCGAGTTCCAACGCGGCGAGGTTCAGGTCGGGGTTGCTGTAGATCTGCAAGTCGACGTTCGGCGTCGCCTCACGGCGCGCGTCCGAGGTGGAAGCAGCCGGAACCGCCCGGGGTGAATGCTCGAGCGACAAGGTGCGCTCTTGAGGTGGGGTAATCGCGCAGGCCGAAACCACGGCCGCCACCACGATCGTCAAAGTGATGAATTTCATGTCGGTATCCCTGGATGGAGTGCGGGCAGTCTGCACAGGTTGCGACAGACGTTCGGTGCGGCGGCTCACAAACAGGAACAGAGATTGAGCGGGTGGACGGAATCGAACCAACGTTTATTGCATGGAATGCAATCGTCTTGCCACTAGACGACACCCGCGTCGTGACGCAAGGCCATGATGGCAGGCCGGCAGCGTTGCCTGCCACCCGGACCGGGGGTCCGTTAGGACCACTCGGGGCCTGCAGTCATAAGTCGCCTGGCGCACGGACGGCAGGGAATTTACAATGCAAAAGGATTTTTTTCCCTGGAGGTTTCACGCCATGAACTTCGCACGTGCTGCCGTCGCCGCTGTATTGGGAGCCCTGTTCCTGGGCGCGTGCGCCACCCACTTGGGGTCTGCGCCCGTGGCCGAACTGACCACGGCACGCGCGGCCATTACACAGGCCGAGGCGGCGGGCGCCGGCCAGCTTGCGCCGGTGGAGCTGCTGGCCGCCCGCGGCAAGATGGTGCAGGCGGATGCCGCCGTGCGCGCCGAGCAATTCCTGCAGGCGCGCGACCTGGCAGAGCAGGCCGCTGCGGACGGTGCGCTTGCCGAGCGCAAGGCGCGCGCCGCCCGGGCCCGCATGGCCGCTGACGAACTGGAACGCGGCAACGCCGCGCTGAAGCGCGAAATCGGCCGCCCGGCCCAATAAGCGATTTCTGACTCGAAGGACACCCCCATGACTTCACCCCGAATCCGCCTGATGCGCCTCGCGCTGGCGCCCGTTGCAGCCGTCTTCCTGGCGGCCTGCGCATCGACCCCGGCTACCAATCCGAAGCTGGACGAAGCGCGTGCGCTGTACTCCCAGGCCGCCGCAGACGCCGACGCCGCACGCAGCGCGCCCCTGGAGCTGCGCAGCGCCCAGGAAGCACTGACGCGCGCCGAAACGGCCTTCAAGGCCGGAGAAGACTCCGCCACCGTCGATCACCATGCCTACCTCGCCCGCCAGCGTTCCGCCACGGCGTTGCAGGCTGGCGAGATTGCCAGGGCGGAGCAGGCGGTGTCCGCATCCGCGGCCGAGCGCGATCGCATCCTGATGGCGGCCCGCACGCGCGAGGCCGAGCAGGCGCGCTTGCAGGCGGGGATAGATCGTTCGGAATCCGAACGTGCCCGCATGCAGGCGGAAAAAGACCGCGCGGAAGCCGAACGTGCGCGCATGCAGGCGGAGAAAGACCGCGCGGAATCCGAACGTGCGCGCATGCAGGCCCAGACGGCCTCTGCCGAAGCCGAACAAGCGCGCAAGGCGGCGGAAGCGCAGCTGGCTGCCGCGCAGGCCGCGCAGGCCGATACTGCCAAGCTGAAACAGCAGCTGGCCGAACTGGAGGCGAAGCAAACCGACCGGGGCCTGGTGCTCACGCTGGGCGATGTGCTGTTCGACAGCGGCCGCGCGGAGCTGAAAGCCGGCGCCGCCAGGACGGTCGATCGCCTGGCCGCGTTCATGCGCGACCATCCCGAGCGCTCGCTGCAGGTCGAGGGTTACACCGACTCGGTCGGCAGCGACGCCTTGAACCTGGCCCTGTCGCAACGCCGGGCGGACGCCGTTCGCGCCGCCCTGGAGTCGCGTGGCGTCGAAGGCTCCCGCATCACCACCAATGGCATGGGCAAGGCCAACCCGGTGGCCGGCAACGACACCGCCGAAGGCCGCCAGCGCAATCGACGCGTGGAGATCGTGATTTCCGGCACCAGCTGACGCGGCTGCCCCCCGTCACAACGCAACCGTCACCCGCAAGTAGGTCGCGGGAATGGAGGTCATGTCCTTGCGCGAACTCTTGTTCTGCGCCCTGAACAGCTCTTCGAGCTGTCCCTGCAGCTCGGCCTTGCGCCCGCTCTTCTCCGCGGCGTCGAAAGCGTTCATGGTCGGCCCGTAGTAGTTCTTGAACCGGCCGACGAAATCTTCCGGTGTGCCGGACAAGTTGAAGGTAAAGGTGTCGCGCGCGAAGGACACTTTCCCCGCCGGAACCCCGGCAGCTGCGAAGCGCTCCGTGACGTTGCTCTCGACGCCCCAGGTCATCGGGCTGACAAAGCCTTCGGGCGGCGGCGGCGTGAACGCGGAGCTGATCTTCAGGATCTGCGCGACCAGCGTCGGATCGTTGGGAATCCAGTTTCCCATGATGATGCGCCCGCCGGGCCGGGCGACGCGGACCATCTCCTTGGCCACATCGAACGGCTTGGGCGCGAACATGGCGCCAAAGATGGATGCGACCAGGTCGAAGCTCCGATCCGGCACGCCCTTCATGTCGGAAGCATCGCCTTCCTGGAAGCGGCAGTTGGCGAGACCGAAGTCCTGGGCGCGCTTGTTCCCGGCGGCGACCAGGTTGCTCGCGATATCCACGCCGAGCACGTCGCCCCCGCGTTGCGCCGCGGGAATGGCGGTGGTTCCGTCACCGCAGCCGAGGTCGAGCACCTTGATGCCCTTGGTGATGCCGAACTTCTCGACCAGCGCCTTTCCGCTTTCGCGCATGGTCTGTGCAATGCGCGTGAAGTCGCCTTTTTCCCACAGCGCCTTGTTGGGGTTCATCTATTCGCTCCCTCTCGGAGTGCTTCGGGGTTGATCGAGCCCGCACGCTACTCGGGTGCCTTGAAGGAAGCAAGCTCGGTGCGGCTCACAACCTTCCCAGCTTCTTCTCCGCCCCCGCATACAACACCTCCCGCATCGCCTTCGCCGCCTTGGCATGAAACTCCACCGCCGGCGGATCGAAGTCCCCCGCAGGCACGGGCGCCGGCGCAAAGTGCCCGTACCGATCTTTCCCCCGCACCAGCGCCGCGCAATCCCAGCTCCCGACCACCTGCTTGGTCGCCGGCGGCATGAAATGCATCGACACGCCAATCCGGCGATCGGGAGACACGTTCGGCCCGGACCCATGCGCCAGGCAATAGTTGTGCAGCGACATCTCCCCGGTCTTCAAAGGCATGAACGCGGCACGCGACTCATCCAGCCCGGGTATCGCCTGACCGCGCGTCAGCATGTTGTCTTCGTGGTAGGTGTCCTCATGCGACAGCGTCTCTCCGAGATGCGTCCCCGGCATCACCTTCATGCACCCGGCCGCGACGCTGGCGTCCGAAATTGCGAACCAGGCGGTGATCACATTCCGGGATGACAGGCCCCAGTAGGTGTTGTCCTGGTGCCAGGACACGAAGCTCTTCGAGCCCGCATCCTTGATCCAGAAGATGGTGCTCCAGCACAGGATATCGGGCCCGATGAGCTGCTCGACGGGATCGAGCACGCGCGGGTCGCGGACCAGGTCGTCCAGCCACTTGAAGAGCAGGAACGCCCGGCTGCGCTGCGCGGCCTCGAGCTTGCCGCCCTGGCGCACCTCCACCGCCTCGAGCTGGCGCCGCAGGCCCGCCGCTTCGGAAGCGGACATGACCGGCACGGGACAGACGTAGCCGTCGCGGTGGTACTGCGCGACCTGCACAGGGGTGAGCGCCATGCGAAGCCTCCTCGATTCCATGATACAGAATAAGAAATGGGCGGGCCGCTGGTGACGCTGAAGGTGCACGAGGCGCTGCGCGCAGCAGAGCAGTCCGTCGAATGCTCGCTCGATCTGGAGCGGACCAGAGAAACAGTCCGGGTCGGCCCGGAGGGCTGGACCTGGCGGGGCAAGCACTATCCGTGGCTGGAAGCCTGCAAGGACAGGACCATCTACTGCTGGGACGGCGAGCAGTTCGAGCCGGTGCAGAGATACACCCACGCGCTGGTGAAGCTGGTCCCGACCGACTGGGGCCCGCCGACCTTCGAGATCGACGGCATCAAGATGCTCCCCACCGAGCACGTTTCGCCCTACGCGGACGCGGAACGGAAGGTCGCCCTGCTCCGGCCCAGGGGAAAGACCCTCCTCGACACCTGCGGCGGGCTGGGCTATACCGCCGCCGCGTGCCTGAAGGGTGGGGCGAAGAGAATCCTGTCGTTCGAGAACAACGCCGACGTGATCTGGCTGCGGAGCCTCAATCCCTGGTCGCCGGCAGCGGATGAGGCGCTGACGCTGACCCACGCCGACATCACCGAGGCGATAACCAGAATCGCGGACGCGTCCGTCGACGCGATCCTGCACGACCCGCCGCGCTTCGGCATCGCCGGCGAGCTGTATTCGCAGAAGTTCTACGACCAGCTCGCCCGCGTGCTCGGGA
>DASTTC010000443.1:0-2349 GCA_035760345.1 Burkholderiales bacterium
CCGAACTCGCGCGTGCGTCCGCCCTCGACCTTGCCGCCCAGTTGCTCGGCCATGGTCTGCATGCCGTAACAGATCCCGAGCACCGGCACGCCGAGCTCGAACGCGGCCCGCGGCGCCTTCAGCGGTGAGTCCGCGTACGCCGAGGCGTGGCTGCCGGAGAGGATGATCCCCTTCGGCGCGAACTCGCGCACGAAGGCGTCATCGACGTCACAGGGATGGATCTCGCAATAGACCTTCGCCTCGCGCACCCTGCGAGCGATCAGCTGTGTGTATTGGGCGCCGAAATCGAGTATCAGGATCCTGTCGTGCATCCCGGCCTCATTCGGCGCGATAGTTGGGGGCTTCCTTGACGATCTGCACGTCGTGCACGTGCGATTCGCGCATGCCCGCCGCAGTGATCTCCACGAAGCGCGACTTGGTGCGCAATGCCTCGATGGTCGGGCTGCCGGTATAGCCCATGCTGGCCCGTACCCCGCCGATCAACTGCTGGATCACCCACACCACGCTCCCCTTGTATGGCACGCGCCCTTCCACGCCCTCGGGCACGAGCTTGTCCACGTTCATCTCCGAATCCTGGAAATAGCGGTCGGCAGCGCCTTTTTGCATGGCGCCCAGGGACCCCATGCCGCGGTAGGCCTTGTAGGAACGGCCCTGGTAGAGCTCGAGCTCCCCGGGAGATTCGTCCGTGCCCGCGAACATGGAACCCAGCATCACCGTATGCGCGCCCGCGCCAAGCGCCTTGGCGACGTCGCCCGAGTAGCGAACGCCGCCATCTGCGATCAGCGGCACGTCGGTCTTGGCCAATGCCTCGGCGACATCCTGGATCGCGGTGATCTGGGGTACGCCAACCCCGGCGACGACGCGCGTGGTGCAAATCGAACCCGGGCCGATGCCGACCTTGACGCCGTCCGCGCCGTGGTCCACCAGTGCCTTTGCGCCCTCAGCAGTACCGACATTGCCGCCGACCACCTCGATCTGCGGGTACGTCTTCTTGATCCACTGCACGCGATCCAGCACGCCCTGCGCGTGGCCGTGGGCCGTGTCCACCACCAGCACGTCGGCGCCCGCCTCCACCAGCGCTGCGACCCGATCCTCGGTGCCCTCGCCGACGCCGACCGCCGCGCCAACCCGTAGCTTTCCCTGCGCATCCTTGCAGGCGACAGGGTGTTCGGTCTCCTTCATGATGTCCTTGACGGTCACCAGGCCCTTCAGACGCCATTCCGCGTCCACCACCAGGACGCGCTCCAGGCGGTGCTTGTGCATCAGCTCTTTGGCCTGCTCGCGGGTCGCGCCTTCGCGTACCGTGATCAGGTCCTTTTGCGGCGTCATGATGTTCTTCAGCGGCTGGTCGAGCCGCGTCTCGAAGCGCAGGTCGCGATTGGTGACGATGCCGACCACCTTGCCGGCCTTGACCACCGGGAACCCGGAGATCTTGTGTTGCCTTTGCAGCGCCATCAGGTCGCGCACGGTCATCTCCGGCGCGACGGTCATCGGATCGCGCAGCACGCCGGACTCGAAGCGCTTGACCTTGGCGACCTCGGCGGCCTGCAACTCGGCCGGAAAATTCTTGTGGATGATGCCCAGGCCGCCCTCCTGCGCGAGCGCGATGGCCAGCCGTGCTTCGGTCACGGTGTCCATGGCGGCGGACACGACCGGAATGTTCAGCTCGAGTCTTCGGGTGAAGCGGGTCTTCAGGGAAACTTCGCGCGGCAGGACGCGGGAGTGGGCGGGAAGGAGGAGCACATCGTCGAAGGTCAGCGCCTTCTGGATGACACGCATGTTCTGCCTTTCACGCAAAGCGGCATTATACTCGCGTCCACAAGCGGCGCCCCAGTGCGTCGAGGTCAGATGAGGTACTCACCATGATGCGACTCCTGGTTCTTGGCTCGATGCTGCTCTACACCGCCGTCGCGTCTGCGCAGCTGTATCGCTGGGTGGACGGCGATGGCCGGGTTCACTATTCGAACACACCGCCGCCGGCCGGCGTGAAGTCGCGGACGCTCGCAGCGCCTGCCAGCGCTCCCGTGTCACCTGCGACGAACGGCGAAGGTGCGCCGGACGCCGCCGCCAAGGACGCTTCGAAGGGTCCTTTGACGCCCGCCGAACGGGAGCTGGCGTTCCGCAAGCGCCAGTTGGAAGCGCAGAAGGCGGCCGAGAAGGCCGAGACCGAGCGCAAGGAAAGTGTGGCGAAGTCGGAAAACTGCGAACGCGCTCGGGAGAATTTGCGCACACTGGAAAGCGGCCAGCGGGTATCGCGCACCAATGCCCAAGGCGAGCGCGAGTACATCGACGACGCGGCACGCGCCCGCGAAACCGAGTCCGCCCGCCAAGCGGTTACCGATTGGTGCG
>DASTTC010000444.1:0-7784 GCA_035760345.1 Burkholderiales bacterium
ATCCTCCAGCGTGCGCCACAGCAGCGCCTTGCCGAGTTTCGCCTTGCCGCTGGGCACGTATTCCCAGGGCCAGGGCCCGTCGATCAGGTCCAGGTCCACGTCGCCGGCATGCCGGTTCGGGTCCAGGTAGGTGCGCGGCCAGAGCGCGGCGAGCAGCGGCGCGCCCATCCCCGGCGCGGCAGCGTAGAGCTCGTCCACGAAGCAATCCTCGCCTTCGCGCAGTTGCGCTTCGCTCACCGCGGCGCCGAAATCATCCGGGAAGCGGTTGCCCGAATGCGGGGAATCCAGCACCAGCGGTATCGCCGGCGCCTGCGGACCCCGGATCTCGTACAGGGCGCTCACTGCGGGGCCCGGAAGCCGAGCAACCAGTAATGCTCCAGCAACTCCAGGTGCGCGTGCGTGCCGCGACGCGCGGCGCGCTGCAGGAGTTCATCGGGTTGCGGGAAGTTCTTCAGCACTTCGTGGCTGCTGCCATCGGCGAGCTTGCGCACCTGGTAGGTGTTGCCCTGCGCGTCGCGGCGCGAGACCGGCGTGCTGGAGCCCTCGACGTAGCGGTTGTCCAGGAAAGCGACCAGTGAACCCGGGGCGAGCGCGACCATCGCGGAGGCGAGGAACGCATCCAGTTGCTCCAGCCGCACATGCGACCACCAGAAACCGGCGAACAGGGCGTCGTGCCGGCGGCCGAAATCCGGGATCTCGAAGGCGCTGCCCCGGACGAACTCGACCTTGCCCGCGGGAAGGTCCTTGGTTCGAGCGATCTCGAGCACTTCGTCGTTCAGGTCCAGCGCCGTGACCTGCGCCGCACCCTGCGCGATGACCGGCGTCCACCAGCCGGTGCCGCAGGCGAGTTCCAGGACCTTGCGGCCGGTGAACATCCGGCCGATGCGCTCGCGCAGCGCGCACAGGTCGGATTGGCGCTCGGGCCTGGCGTAGATGCGCTCGTACTCGGAGGCACGCTTGGCGTAGTAGGCGGCGAGGTTGTCCATGACACTAGTCGTTCAGGTGGCAGGCGGAAAGCCGTCCCGGCGCGACCTCGCGCAGCAGCGGCGCTTCTTGCGCGCAACGCGGCATGGCGTGGGGGCAGCGGGGATGGAAGTGGCAGCCGGGCGGCGGCGCGAGCGCCGACGGAATCTCGCCCTTGATCGGCGCGAAGCTGCGGTGCTTGCGGTCCAGTCGCGGCACTTCCGCCAGCAGGGCCCGGGTGTAGGGATGGTTCGGCCCGGCGAACAGCTCCGCGGTGGGCGCGCTCTCGACGACGCGCCCGAGGTACATCACCACCACCCGGCCCGAGAGGTGGCGCACCACGCCCAGGTCATGGCTGATGAACAGGTAGGTCAGGCCAAGGCTTTCCCGCAAATCCATGAACAGGTTCAGCACCTGCGCCTGGATGGACACGTCCAGCGCCGCCACCGCTTCGTCGCAGACCAGGAAGTCGGGTTTCACCGCAAGTGCGCGGGCGATCCCGATGCGCGCCCGCTGGCCGCCGGAGAACTGGTGCGGGTAGCGGCGACGATACGATGGGTCCAGGCCTACACGGCGCAGGAGCTGCGCGACGTAGTCCGGGATGTCCGCGGCCGCTACCAGGTGATGCACCCGTGGCGCCTCGCCCACGATTTCCTCCACCCGCATGCGTGGGTTGAGCGAGGAGAACGGGTCCTGGAAAATCATCTGCACCGCGCGCACCGGCTTACCGTCCACTGCCTCGCCCTTGTAGTACACAGCGCCGCCGGTGGGCGCGTGCAGGCCGCAGGCGAGGCGCCCGAGCGTGGATTTGCCGCAGCCGGATTCGCCCACCAGCCCGACCACCTCGCCTTCGGCGACACAGAACGAAACCCGGTCCACCGCATGCACCACATGGCCGGCCACGCCGGCGCCCAAGCGCAGGGCGAACCGCTCGATGGCGTCCAGGCGCTTCTCGAAGCGCTTGGAGACGTCACGGAATTCGAGCAGCGTCCGGCTCATAGTGGATGGTGGCAGCGCACCTGGCGCGATCCGCGAAGGGTGATCCCGGGAATCTCTGCGCAAGCCCTATCCGCATGGCCGCAGCGGTCGCGGAAGGCACATCCCGTCGGCAGGTGCGCGAGCGACGGCGTCATGCCGGGGATCTGCCGCAGCCGCCCGCCGGACACGTTCGCCGCGGGCACGGAATCCAGCAGCCCTCGAGTGTACGGATGCAGCGGCGCGTCCAGCACCTCGGTCGTGCTGCCCTGCTCGACGATGCGCCCGGCGTACATCACGGCGACGCGGTCGGCGAGTCCGGCGACCACAGCGAGGTCGTGCGTGATCCACACCAACGCGGCGCCCGATTCGCGCACCAGGCGCTGCATCTCGTACAGGATCTGCCCCTGCACGGTCACATCCAGCGCCGTGGTGGGTTCGTCGGCGATGATCAGGTCCGGCCGGTGCAGCAGCGCGATGGCGATCGCCACCCGCTGGCGCATGCCGCCGGAGAACTGGTGCGGGTACTGCGCCAGGCGCGCCTCCGGCGAGGCGATGCCGACCAGTCCCAGCGCCTCGATGGCGCGCCGCCGCGCCTCGTCGCGCGACACCGCGTCGTGCGCGAGCACGCTCTCCAGCATCTGGGTCTCGATGGACAGCACCGGGTTGAGCGTCATCATCGGGTCCTGGAAAATCATGGCGATGCGCTTGCCGCGCAGCCGGCGCAGCTCGCCGTCGGTCATGCCCACCAGTTCCATGCCGTCGAACTTCACGCTGCCGCCGGCAATGCGCCCGGGCGCATCCACCAGCCCCATGATGGAGAAGCCGGTCACGGATTTCCCGGACCCGGACTCTCCCACCAGGCCAAGGATCTCCCCGCGCGCCAGGCTGAAGCCGACACCGTCCACGGCGCGCAGCCGCCCCTCGCGCCCGGCGAACTCCGTGACCAGGCCTTGCACCTGGAGCAGCGCCGTCATCGCAGTCTCACTTCGCCAGGCGCGGATTGAGCACGTCGCGCAACTGGTCGCCCACCAGGTTGATGGCGAGGATGGTGACCAGCAGCGCCACGCCGGGATAGAAGCTGATCCAGTACTTTCCCGACATCAGGTACTCGTAGCCGTTGGCGATCAGCAGTCCCAGGGAGGGCTCGGTGGGGGGCAGGCCCAGGCCCAGGAACGACAGCGTCGCCTCCAGCGCGATGGCATGGGCAACCTGCACGGTGGCGACCACGATGAGCGGCGGCAGCGCGTTTGGCAGCAGGTGCCGCAGCACGATGCGGGTGCCGGACAGGCCAAGGCCGCGCGCCGCCTCCATGTACTCCTTGCTGCGCTCCACCAGCGCCGCCGAGCGCGCGGTGCGGGCGTAGTAAGCCCACTGCACGCACACCAGCGCGATGATGATCTTGTCCACGCCCTTGCCCAGCACCGCGAGCAGGATCAGCGCCACCAGGATCGTCGGGAAGCCGAGCTGGATGTCCACCACGCGCATCACGAACTGCTCGATGCGCCCGCCGGCGTAGGCCGCGCACACGCCGGTCAGCGCGCCCAGGGTGAGCGCGATGATGCCGCTGACCACGCCGACGTAGAGCGACACCCGCAGCCCGTACAGGATCGCCGAGAGCATGTCACGGCCCTGGCCGTCGGTGCCCAGGAGGTAGGTCGCGCCGCCGATGCCCTTCTCGCCCGGCGCCAGGCGCGAGTCCATCAGGTCCAGCTTGGCGAGGTCGTAGGGGTTCTGCGGCGCGATCAGCGGCGCGACTAGCGCCACCAGCACCACCGCCGCCAGCAACACGAAGCCGAGCGTGGCGATCCTGGAGTCGAAGAATTCCTCCAGAAAACGCTGCAGCGGCGTTTGCGGCGCGGGCAGCGCGGCAGGCAGGACTGCGCTCATCGCGGCTGCCTCATCCCTTGTGCTCGGTGAGGCGCACCCGCGGGTCGAGCGCCGAGTACAGCAGGTCCACCGCGAGATTGATGAGGATGAACAGGAACACCGTCACCAGCAGGTAGGCCACCACGATCGGCCGGTCGAGCTGGAAAATGGAATCGATCACCAGCTTGCCCATGCCGGGCCAGGCGAAGATGGTCTCGGTGACCACGGCGAAGGCGATCACCGAGCCCAGCTCCAGGCCGATCACGGTGACCAGCGGGATCAGGATGTTCTTCATCAGGTGGACGCCGATGACGCGGCTGCGCTGCAACCCCTTGGCGCGCGCGAAGCGGATGTAGTCCAGCAGCGACTGCTCGCGCACCTGCGCCCGGGTCAGGCGGATGATGAGCGAGAGCTTGAACAGGGCGAGGTTCAGCGAAGGCAGCAGCGCATAGCGCAGGCCCTCCCAGGTCAGGATCGAGACCTGCACGCCGAGGAACTCGGTGGTCGGGCCACGGCCGGTGGAAGGCAGCCAGCCCAGCTGCACCGCGAACACCATGATGAGCAGCAGGCCGACCCAGAAGGTGGGCAGCGAGAAACCGAGGATGGAGCCCGCCATGATGGTCTTGGCGCCAAAGCTGTGCGGGCGCAGGCCCGCGTAAAGCCCGAGCGGGATTCCCAACCCGACCGAGATCACCATGGCGAGGAACGCGAGTTCCAGCGTCGCCGGCATGCGCTCCAGGATGACCTCCAGCGCCGGACGACCGAAGACGAAGGACTTGCCGAGATCGCCGGTGAACACGCCCTTGAGGAAGATCCCGTACTGCTCCAGCGCCGGCCGGTCCAGGCCGAGCGCGGCCGCGGTGCGGGCGCGCTCCTCCTGGTCGGCCTGGGGGTTGACCAGGATCTCCACCGGGTCGCCGACCAGGTACAGCCCGCCGAACACCAGTCCCGAAGTGACGAACAGGACCAGCAGCGCCTGCGTCAGGCGGCGCAGGACGTAGACCGTCACGGCTTACTTCTTGGCGACGGTCACTTCGTGCGCGAGGGTGTACTGGTCCACCCGCGCCTTGTAGGCGAGGCCCTTCTTCAAGCCCCAGGTGCTGACCTCGTAGTGCATCGGGATGACGCCGGTCAACTCGCCGATCGCCTTGTCGGTGGCCGCGGCGAGCATCAGGCCGCGCTTGGTGTCGTCGATGGTCTCGAGCGCGGTGTGGATCATCGCGTCGACGCCGGCGTCCGAGAAGCGCCCGCGGTTGGCCGCGCCGAAGCCCAGCTTCGGGTCGAACGACGCCACCAGCGAGCGCAGCGGCGAGCTGTTCTCCCCGGTCCCGGCGCCCCAGCCGGCGAGCAGGAACGAGAACTCCAGCTTCGAGCCGCGGGAGAAGAACACTGCCGAGGGCATGGCGTCCACCTTGGTCGGGATACCGCCGCGGGTCAGGAACTGCGCCACCGCCTGCGAGATCTTCTCGTCGTTGATGTAGCGGTTGTTGGGCGTGTGCAGCGTCAGCCCGAAGCCGTTCGGATAGCCGGCCGCCGCCAGCAGCTGCTTCGCGCCCTCCGGGTCGTACTTTTCGGCTGCAAGGCGCTTGCTGGTGCCATGGAAGGTCTCGGGCAGGAACTGGCCGGCGGGCCTCGCCTCGCCCTCCATGATGCGCGAGACGATGGTGTTGCGATCGATCATCATGGACAGCGCCTTGCGCACGCGCGGGTCGCGCAGGGGGTTGGCCTCCATCGCCTTGCCGGCGGTATCGGTCACGAACGGCGAGTTGCGCTCGCGCCCGGAGTCCATGTGCAGGTAGATGACGCGGTTGGACACGGTGGAGGCCAGCGACACGCGGGCGTCCTTCTTCAGCATGGCGATGTCCGCGGTGGGCACCGCCTCGATCATCTGCACGTCACCCGCCAGCAGCGCGGCCACCCGGGCGGCGGAGTTGGTGATCATGCGAAAGCGGACCTTGGCGAAGGCCGGCTTGGGGCCGTAGTACTTGTCGTTTGCCACCAGCACCACGCGGTCACCGGATACATACTCGCCGAACTTGTAGGGCCCGGTTCCGTTCACTGCCTTGCCGGAGTTGTAGTCCGGCGTTGCCATGCCCGCCGTCTTGGCGGAGATGACGTGGAGGGTCGCGAGATCGTTCGGCAGCAGCGGATGCGGCGCGCGCGTGGTCAGGACCACGGTGTGCGCGTCCTTCGCCTTGGCGTCGGCGATCGGACGGGTGTAGATGGCGAACGAGGCCGGGCTATTGGGCACGTTCGGGATGCGCTTGAGCGTCGCCAGCACATCCTCGGCGGTGAACGGCGACCCGTCGTGCCAGCGCACGTTCCTGCGCAGCTTGATTTCCCAGGTGGTGTCGTCCAGCGCCTTCCAGCTCTCGGCCAGGCCCGGTTTCAGCGCCTGTTGGTCGTCCTGGCTCACCAGCGTCTCGAAAATGTGCTTGGCGATCGAGTTGTTGGGCGACAGGTTGTGGAAATGCGGGTCCATCGTGGTTACCGGGGTGGACAGGCCTATGTCCAGGTCCAGGGGGTGTGCCTGCGTGGCAAAGGCGACCAGCAGAACGGCAACTAGGCGGTGAACGGACATGGATCCCTCCGGGTTGGGCTGGCGGAAGGATAACCCACTAGCGTTCCGGCACAAGGTCCCGCAAGATTGATTTTCCGCCTACATCACAGAGTCCGCCGGCGTGTGCTTTGGCGAATCTTTTTACGAATCTTTCCTGACCCGCCTGTCGCCGGCCCAGGTCCAGCCCGCCCGGCCCGAATCCGGGCCACTGGGATGAGCCGCACCCTGCTGGTTGCCGCAATCCTGCTGCTCGTGGCTGCCGGGCTCATCTACGCTCAGTACCGCTCGGATCTGTCCACTGCGCGCCGGGAGCTTCTGGCGGGCAGCCGGATTGCGCCTACCGCGTGCGGTCCTGTCGAGTACGCCGTGGCGGGGTCGGGTCCGGCCGTGCTCGTCATCCATGGCGCGGGCGGCGGCTACTCGCAAGTTGCCGCGATCAGCGCATGGCTCGCGGCGTCGGGCTTCAAGGCGATCGCGATGTCGCGCTTCGGCTACCTGCGCACGCCGCTGCCGGAGGACGCTTCACCGGCCGCGCAGGCCGATGCCCATGCCTGCCTGCTGGATGCGCTCGGGGTATCGAAAGCGGCGGCCTTGGGACTCTCGGCCGGCGCTCCTTCCGCCGTCCAGTATTGCCTGCGGCACCCGGCACGATGCTCGGCACTTGTGCTGCTCGTGCCCGCCATTGCCGTGCCGGGGCGCGATGTCGCCGACACCACCCCGCCGTCTGCGTTCTGGCAGTTCGTATTCGAGCACGTGCTCGGATCGGACTTCTCCATCTGGACGCTGACGCGGGTTTGGCCGCAGATGCTGGTCGAGACGGTGCTCGCTACGCCTTCGCAGGAGTTTCGTCGCGCGAGCCCGGCAGAGCGGCAGCGCGGCCTCAGCGTCATCCGGGACATCTTCCCGGTGAGCCTCAAGGCTGACGGGCTGAGGAACGACGCCCGCGTCACGACCCCGACGCCCATTCGGCACCTGGAGCGGATAACAGCGCCTACGCTGGCGATCAGCGCGAAGGACGATCTCTACAGCACCGCGGGCGGCGCGAAATATGCCTCGGACCAGATCCCTGGAGCGCGCCTGATCCTGTTTCCCACCGGCGGACATGCCTGGCTCGGTCATGATGCAGTGGTCCGTGATGAGGTCGTGGCCTTTCTGCGACGAGCAACTTCATCTCGGTAGTGAAGCTTTCGGGCGGCCGATTGAGGCCGCGGACGGGTGGCTTCAGGTCATTTCTCGACCGGCGGCTTTGGCTGGAATCGGCCAAGAGCGGTCATTCGCATTGGATTTCACTTGAGCGCGGCGTCCAGGTCGGCGGTCGACGGCACCGGCGCCTTGCAGCTCATGTTCTCACAGACGTAGGCCGCGGTCTTTCCTTGCACCGGCCCCTTCCCCTCGAGCAGGGGCAGCGCCGCGCGGC
>DASTTC010000445.1:0-3990 GCA_035760345.1 Burkholderiales bacterium
CGCGGGAAGCGCAGGTCATCGGTAAACGCGCCGCGCCCCTGCAGCAGGCGCTGCGCGTTCGGGCGCGGCACGCTCTGGCCGATGTAGCCGCGGTCGAGCTGGGTGCCCGGGGCGTGGAGGGGGAGCTCAGCCTTTCCCATGTACCACTTCCTCAATGGCGTCGACGATGGCCTGATAGCCCGTGCAGCGGCAGTAATTGCCCGAGAGGTGCGCGCGGATCTGCTCGCGGTCGGGCTTGGGGTTGTGCTTGAGCAGGTCCTGCGCCGCGAGCAGCATCCCCGGCGTGCAGAAGCCGCACTGCAGCGCGTTCTTGTCGTGGAAGGCCTTCTGCAGCTTCTTCAGCTCACCGCTGTCGGAGAGGCCTTCGATGGTCTCCACCTTGCAACCGTTGGCCTGCACCGCGAGCATCAGGCAGCCGCGTACGATCTCGCCGTCCACGCGCACCGTGCAGGCGCCGCACACGCCGTGCTCGCAGCCGACGTGCGAGCCGGTGAGGTCCAGCTCGTCGCGCAGGAAGTCCACCAGATTCATGCGCGCCGCGATGCGGCGCGTGACCTGGGTACCGTTGACGTTGAGCGTGGTGTCTAGAGTCTCGTCCATGCGCGCTCCAGCAGCACCTTGGCGAGGTGCAGCTTGGTTTGGGAAGCGTGGTAGAGGTCGGCGGGCGGCTGCAGGTCTTTCTCCAGCGCGGCCTTTGCGGATTCGAGGTCTTTGGCCTTCGCGGCGTTGGGTGCGAGCACCGCGCGATCGGCGGCGCCGAAGTAGGCGAGGCGACGGGTGCCGTTCGAAGCGAAAGCGGCGAGGCCGATGATGGCGTAGTCGCCGTGGCGGCGGGCGAGTTCGAGGAAGGCGGACTTGTCGTCCTTCTTCTGCGCCTTGAATTCGATGGCGGTAAGGAGCTCGCCTTCCTTCAGCGCCGTCTCGAAAAGACCGGTGAAGAAGTCGGAAGCCTTGATCCTTCGTTCGCCCTTCCTGCCGGTGGCGACGAGCGTCGCGTCCAGCGCGAGCGCGCAGGCCGGGTATTCGGCGGCCGGATCGGCGAGCGCGAGGCTGCCGCCGATCGTGCCGCGGTTGCGGATCGCGGGATGCGCGATGTGCGGGACGGCTTCGGCGAGCAGCGGCAAGTGCTTCTTCACCACCTCCGAGCGCCCGACTTCTGCATGGGTGGCCAGCGCGCCGATGCGCACGGTGTCCTTGTCGAGCCGGATGCCCCTGAGTTCCTCCAGGCCGGTGATGTCGACGAGCAGTTCGGGCGCGGACAGCCGCATGTTGAGCGAGGGGATGAGGCTCTGCCCGCCGGCGAGGACCTTGGCGCCCGGGCGCGCGAGGAGTTCCAGCGCTTCGGCAAGCGCGCGCGGCTTGGCATAGGCAAACGATGCGGCCTTCACCGGTCCTCCTCCTCGGGTCCGATTATGCCTTCCGATCCGGGCCCGTGCCTACATACAATACGGCCGATGACCTACCTCGTCGGCATCGACATCGGCGGCACCTTCACCTCAGACGGGAACCGCTGCTGCGGGACGTGGAATTGCGCCCATGAGCCGGGGTGATCGCCATGGCTGATTCTGCAGCAAAGGTCAATGCGCCGGCCGGTGCCGCCTCGAGCGCGACCGCGCGAACGGGCGACTACACCGGATTTCTGCCCAGCCAGAAGATACGAGAGATGCTCGACAGTGGTGAGATAAAGCCGCTGATGAGACCCATCGAGGCGGATCAAGTTCAGCCGGCCAGCATCGATCTGCGACTTGGCGACTACGCATACCCGATCGATACGAGCTTTCTCCCGGGGAATAGCATCAAAGTATTCGACAAGCTGAAGCAGCTTGACGGGCAGTACGACAAATTCAAGATCGACTTGAGAAATGGCGCGGTGCTCGAGAAGGGGCGCATCTATGTCATCCCTCTCCAGGAGGCCATCAATCTGCGAAGCGACGTCGCGGCGTTCTCGAATCCCAAGAGCTCGACCGGCCGGCTGGACATCCTTACGCGCCTGATTGCGGACGGCATTGCCGCGTTCGATCAAGTCGGCGAAGGATTCAAGGGCGAGCTCTACATCGAGGTCGCACCCAGAAGCTTCAGTGTGGTCGTCAGGACAGGAACCCGACTCAATCAGCTCAGGTTCCGTCGCACCCGAGGCGAGGACCCAAAGTCCATCACCGCGTCGGACTGGGCTCAACTGCTCGAGGGCGGCAGAGTCGTGGATTTTCGCGACCCGGAGAGGAAGACCAGCTCGGTGAGAACTGGAGTGCTGCCCTTTACGGTGGATTTGAAGGGCTCCGGCAAAGAGGGCGAGTTGATCGGCTATCGCGCGAAGCGGCATACGAGGCGCATCGACCTCGACCGGCGCGACTACGACCCGCTCGAGTTCTGGGAGCCGATCCGGTTTCACAGGGCCTCGTCGCTTATCCTGGATCCCGACGAGTTCTACATTCTCATGACGCGGGAGGCGATTGCGGTGCCCCCTGAGTACGCGGCGGAGATGATGCCCTACGACACTCGGGCGGGAGAGTTCAGGGTTCATTACGCCGGGTTCTTCGATCCCGGATTCGGATGGGATACGAGCACGCATAGGGCGGGAAGCAGCAGAGGCGTTCTCGAAGTGCGCTCCCACGAGATTCCGTTCCTCCTCGAGCACGGGCAGACGGTAGGCTGGCTGCGCTACGAGCGCATGGCGGCCCGGCCGGACATGCTTTACGGTGAAGGCGTGCAGTCGAACTACCAGGGACAGGGCCTGAAGCTGGCCAAGCAGTTCGCTGGAATAGCCGGTCCCCACGGCGTGTAATACGAGAGCACGAACCCTCAAAAGGAAGAAATCCCATGGCACGCATAGTGAAACGCACGCTGCTGGAACCCACCCGCTACGTCATCGATGGCAAGGAAGTGTCGCTGTGCAAATGCGGCCTGTCGAAGAATCAGCCTTTCTGCGACGGCTCGCACAAGCTCGCCAAGGGCGAACAGCCCGGCAAGCTCTACTGGTACGACGACGCCGGCAAGCGCCAGGAGGTCGAGGACCAGTTTGCGGGCATCCGCGCGTACTAGAGCCGCCGATGGCGGTGTACGAAACGGCGCTGCGGCGGCGCGAAACGGTCGCGGAAGGCACGATGGCCTTCCACTTCGACAAGCCCGCGGGCTTTACGCATCAGGCGGGCCAGAACGCCGTCTTCACCCTGGTCGATCCGCCCGAGACCGATGCGCAGGGACCCGGCCGCACGTTCACGATCGCGTCTGCGCCGCACGAGCCCGGGCTCATGGTCGCCACGCGCATGCGCGACACGGCGTTCAAGCGCGTGCTCAAGTCCGCCGCGCCCGGCGTGGCGGTCCGTATCGACGGCCCGAGCGGCGCGATGCTGCTGCACGAGGACGCGGCGCGCCCGGCGGTGTTTCTGGCCGGCGGCATCGGCGTGACCCCTTTCCTTTGCATGGCGCGGCACGCTGCGCGGAACAGGCTGGCTCACCGCATCGTCCTTTTCTACTCGAATCGGCGTCCCGAGGACGCGGCGTTCCTCGACGAGCTGCGCGCGCTGGAGCGCGACAACCCCAATTACCGCCTGGTGCCGACCATGTCCGATGCGGGGAAATCCTCCCGGCCGTGGCAAGGGGAGACGGGCTTCATCCGGCCCGACATGCTCGAGCGATACCTCGCGGACCTCAAGCGCCCGGTGTACTACTTTGCCGGACCGCCCGGCATGACGATGGCCATGCAATCGATGCTGGAGGGCCTGGGCGTCCACGCGGACGACATGCGTTCCGAGGAGTTCTACGGCTACTGAGCTTTTCCCGGCGCCGCGAAAGGCGTAGCCTGCAAAAATACGCCCATCCAACGCAGTAAGAGCAAACCCCATGCCCATCACGGAACTGAACCACTACCTGCTGGTCGCGAAGAACCTGGAACGCACGAAGACGTTCTACCAGAAGGTCCTCGGCCTGAAGGTCGCGCCGCGCCCCGACTTCGGTTTCCCCGGCTACTGGCTGAAGGCGGGCGGCGACATC
>DASTTC010000446.1:0-12100 GCA_035760345.1 Burkholderiales bacterium
TCCGCGCCGCGCCCGGCGCCGTCGCGGAACACGTCGCTCAGCGCGAGCGACATCACGACGATGAACGCCGCCGGCATCACGAACAGCACCGCGAGGCCGTGCACGTCGCGCGACAGCGCGATCCATTCCTTCTTCCAGAGCGCGGCGAGGCGGACCATCAGTCGCGCAGCGAGCGGCTGGTGAGCCGCATGAAGAGCCGCTCCAGGTTGGCGTCGCCTTCCTTAAGGAGCTCGCCGATCGTGCCCGACACCAGCAGCCGGCCGGCGTCGAGAATCGCCACGCGAGCGCAGATCGCCTGCACCTCCTCCATGTAATGGCTGGTGTAGACGATGGTTCGGCCCGGCCGGGCGAGGGCGCCGATCGACTCGAGCAGGAAGGCGCGCGATTGCGGATCGACGCCCACCGTCGGCTCGTCGAGCAGCAGCACGTCGGGCTCGGTGAGCAGGCCGATGGCGAGGTTCAGGCGCCGCTTCAGACCGCCGGAGAGCTGCCCGGCGCGGCGCGCCAGCACGCCGTCGACGCGGCTGAAGGCGGCCACCGCCTCGACGCGCCGGTCGAGTTCAGTGCCCCCCAGTCCCTGCACCGCGCCGAAGAAGCGCAGGTTCTCGCGGCCGGTAAGCATCGGATAGAACGCATGGTCCTGGGGTACCAGGCCGATCCGGCCACCCACGTCGATTCGCCCGCTCGCGCCCTTCAGCTGGCCCGCAAGGATCGAAATCAGCGTGGTCTTGCCGGCGCCGTTCGGGCCGAGCAGCCCGAACACGCCGCCGTCCGGGATGTCGAGGGACACCCGGTCCAGCACCGGCTCGTCGCGGCCGGGATAGCGGTACGACAGGCCTGCGACGCTCAGGCCCATGCGCGCTGGGCGCCGTGCAGGTCCTGGAAGAAGCGCTTCTCGTCGGCGGCAAGTGCGCGCAGGCGCTCGGCCAGCACCGGCGGCGCGAGCGGGTCGCGCCCGCGAATCATGCGCGCCGCCGCCAGCGCGAACTCGCGCCAGCGGTCGCCGATCCCGACCAGCCGCACGGCCAGCGCATCGAGCGCGCCGTAGCCGGTCTTCGCCGCGAGCTCCTGCAGGAACGAGGCGTACAGGAAGCGGAAGCCGCCGCCGCCGGTGCCGATCTCCTCCTGCATGCGCACGATGTTGCCGATATACAGGCGGGTCGAATCTCCCCGCTCGAGCGGCAGGCGCTCGACGCTGCGCGCGAGCAGCCGGATGCCGCGCACGCCAATCAGCGGCAGCGGCGCGTGCAGCATGATGCGCACGGTGCGCGCCAGCGCGCTGCGGCCGAGGCCCGCCCAGTCGGGTTCGGCCGGCGCCCGGGTGGCGTAGTACAGCAGTCCCTTCGGCGCCAGCATGCCCTTGGCGAAGCGCGCCTTCTGCAGGTCGCGGCGGGCGCAGCGCACCGGCGCTTCCGCCACCGGATCGCTGATCAGGTAGTCGTCGTTTTCCCGCCCGTAGACCAGCAGGTTGTGCGCGTTGAAGTGAAAGCGCAGGTCCGGCGGGAAGTACGGCAGCCAGAACACCGAGGTCTGCAGGCCGACCAGCTCGCCCGCGTCGAGCAGCGCGTCCAGCCGCGCCATGCCGGCCGCGGGCGAGCGGAATCTCTCGAAGCGCATGCCCAGCCCAAGCTTGCGGTCCAGGCCCCTGACGATGGCGCGCGGCGGCATGCGGTAGGCGACGAGCGGCAGGCCGTTGATGCGGATGCAGGGCAGGTAGGCGAAGGCCACGGCGGACGCAAGACCGAACGCCATCGCCTCGGACATCGGCAGGCCGTGGTGGCGCAACAGCGATGACATCACCCCGGACTCGCAATGCGCGGCGTGCGAATGGACGAAGGCCGCCGCCATCGCTAGCCGAGCCTCGCCAGCGCTTCGACGGAAATGCCGAGCGCCTCGGCGTAGCGTTCGCGCAGGGAGGCGGAAAGGCGCGCGAACGCGCCCGGGCGCAGATGGCGCCGCACCCGCCAGCGCCACAGTCCGGTGGCCTGCGCGAGGAGCGCGGGATCCATGCGCGCGCGGTACATGTGGTATTCGAGCGGCGACGCCGTGCCCGCCAGCGCCCGCGCGCGCGCGTCTTCGGCGCGGCGCTGCAGGTCCTCCACCGCAAGGCGGTTGCAGACCTCTTCGGCTGCCCAGCCGCTGGTCGGCGTGGGCCGGAGCCGGCCGTCGTCGGCGACGGCGTACACCACTTTGCGCTGTCCCGCCAGCGAGGCGTTGGCTTCCTGCGGTACATCACGCTCACGCATGCATCGTTGCCGTGAGATAGATGAACCCGCTGGAGAAGCGGCCGCTCTCCGGCACGAAGCACAGTACGCGCTCGCCGTCGCGCAGGCGGCCGCTGCGCAGCAGTTCGTCGAGCATGAGGTAGACCGCGGCCGAACCGGTGTTGCCGACCGAATCGAGGTTGGTGAACCAGCGCTCCTGCGGGATCGGCAGGCCGGCGCGCGCGAGGCCATCGGCCAGCGGCTTGCGGAAGTACTCCGAGGACATGTGCGGCAGGAACCAGTCGACGTCGTCGAGGCCGAGCCCGCGCCGCGTGATGACCCGCTGCAGCGGCCGCACCGCCGTGTACTCGACCACCGCCTCGTTCAGCAGCCTGACGTCCTGCTTCAGCGTGAACAGCGAGCTCGACTCGCGCTGCTGCGCCGGATAGTCCATCCAGCCGCGCAGGCTGCCGTCGGCCCGCCGCTCGGCGCCGAGGTACATGCACGCGGGCAGCTGGTGCGCGAACGAGAAGATGTCGATCCACTCGATGCGCAGGTTGAGCCCGCGGCGCGGGCGGGGCTCGATCAGCAGCGCGCCGGCGCCGTCGGAGAGCATCCAGCGCAGGAAATCCTGGTCGAAGGCGAGCACCGGATTGGCCTCGAGCGCCGCCGCGTCGCGCGTGCGCTCGGCCTCGAAGTTCTGCGCACGCAATGCGAGCGAGGCCACCTCCGAGCCGGTGACCACCGCATTTGGCGCGCCGCCCGACGCCACCGACATCCAGCCGTACTTCATCGCCGTGGCGCCGGAGAGGCAGACGCCGGCCGTCGCCACCACCTCGCACACCGTGCCGCCGAGCTCGCCGTGCACCATCACCGCGTGGTTCGGCAGCAGCTGGTCGGGGCTCGAAGTGCCGCAGGCGAGGCAGGCGATGTCCTCGATGGCGAAGCCCTCGCCGGTCAACCCGCGCACCGCGGCGGCACTCATGCCGGCGTTGTTGTGAGTGGCCTTGCCGGTGGCCGGGTCGATCGCGAAGTAGCGCTGCCGGATGCCGTTGCTACGCTGCACCACGCGGCGCACGCGCGAAGGCCGTTGGCCGATCTGGCCCAGCACCGCTTCGACGGCGTCGTTCTCGACCGCCGCGTTCGGCAGGAACACGGAGCTGCGCGTGATGTAAGCCGCCATCCCCTTATTATCGGCCGGACGGCAACTCGAAATAGGTCCTGCCTGACTCCAGCCGACGGGCGAGCAGCGGGCGCAGCAGCCGCTGCAGCAGCAGGCTCGCCGGCACCACCGCGATGATCATCGCCACCAGGTACAGGCAGAACAGCGCCACCAGCGGCATGCGCCAGGCGGCGCCGGGGCCTCCGCCGAGCCGGATCACGCGCGACCACACCGCGAAGGCGCGATGCCCGGCGCGCTCGCTGAAAATGAGGCGCGGATCGACGCGCGCCGCGCCCAGGCCGGCGAGCATCGGACCGGCGCCGCGCTCGCGGCCCGCACGCAGCGCGGCGAGCAGCGCGCGCCCGAAGCGCCCGGCGCCGGCGATCTCAGACTCCGCGACGCCCGCCGGCGGCAGCCCCCAGAATCCGTCCCGCCGCCCGGTCAGCAGCCAGCGCGGCGTGGTGATAAAGGTGGCGAACGTGCTGCCGCCGTCGGTAAAAACGACGTTGTCGCGCAGCTCGCCACCCGCCTCCCGGATCAGCCGCTTGACCGTTTCCTGTGCCGTGAGCCACATGTTGCGGCAAGCGATGACGGTGACCACCGGACGTCCGCGCAACAGGCGCCTGCCGGCCTCGCTCCTGAGGAAGGCGACCATCGGCCCGGCCGGAGCGAGGAACCACACCTGGTAGGCCAGCACCACCAGATCGAACTCGCCGCGTGCGCTCGGCGCCTCGATCTCGGGCGGCACGAGCAGCACCGATTCCGGCATCGCGTCGAAGAAGCGCCCGATCGGCCAGGGGAACGGGTAGTGCGCGCACGGGCGCAGGACTTCCTCGACCAGCTCCACATCGTCCGCGCCGGCCAACGGCGAAACCAGCTGGCGCGCGAGGCGGGAGAGCTGACCGGTCTGCGAGAAATGCACCAACAGGACGCGCTTCATCGTTCTCCCTCGGCAAAAATCCTAACATGAGCGACGCGCAACGGCCTTGCTCAATGTGCCGCGGCCTTGCGCCGCGCGTAGGCCGCGGCTGCACCGGTGCCCTTGTAGGGATTGCGCCCGGTGCGGAACTCCACCCGCATCGGCGTGCCGCGCAGCGAGAAGGTGTCGCGGAACACGCCTTCGAGGTAACGGCGGTAGCTCTCGGGCAGCGCGTCGAGCGAATTGCCGTGGATGATGATGCGCGGCGGGTTCTGCCCGCCCTGGTGCGCATAGCGCAGCTTCGGGCGCCGCATTCCCTTGCGCGGCGGCGCCTGGCGCTCGACCGCGGCGATCAGCGCGCGCGTGAGCTTGGGCGTCGGCATGCGCGCCATGGCGGCGGCGTACGCCGCGTCCACCGAGCGCATCAGTTCGCCCATCCCCTTGCCGCCCTTGGCCGACAGGTAATGCGTCTCGGCGAAGGCGAGAAAGCCGAGCTTCCAGGCGAGCTCGTGTTTCACGCGCTCGCGCGCCTCCTTGCCGGCCGCGTCCCACTTGTTCACCGCCACCACCAGCGCACGCGCGCGCTCGAGGATGTAGCCCGCGACATGCGCGTCCTGCTCGGAGATGCTTTCGGTCGCGTCCAGCACCAGCACCGAGACGTTGCATTCCTCGATCGCCTGCAGCGTTTTCACGATGGAGAACTTCTCCACCGTCTCGCCCTGCTTGCCGCGTTTGCGCAAGCCCGCGGTGTCGATGAGCGTGTAGCGCCGGCCGCCGCGCTCGAACGGCACCTCGATCGCGTCGCGCGTGGTGCCCGGCTCGCCGAAGGCGATGACGCGCTCCTCGCCCACCAGCGCATTCACCAGCGTGGACTTGCCGACATTGGGCCGGCCGACGATGGCGACGCGCGGGTGCTTGTCCCGCATTTCCTGCGCCCCCGCGTCCGTCATCGGGAACTGCGCCAGCACGCCTTCGATCAGGTCGCCGACGCCCTCGCCGTGCGACGCCGAGATCGGCTGCGGCTGGCCCAGGCCGAGCGCATGGAATTCGGCCACCGCCGCGTCGCTCGCCATGCCTTCGCACTTGTTCACCACCAGCCACACGCGCGCGCCGAGCTTGCGCAGGCGCGCGGCGATGGTGCGGTCGTCTTCGTGCAGGCCGCCGCGCCCGTCGGTCAGGAACACGACCGCGTCGGCCTCGGCCATCGCCTGCTCGGCCTGGCGCGCCATCTCGGGAAAGATGCCCTCGCGCGCGCCGGGGTCGAGGCCGCCGGTGTCGATGACGATGAAGGGCCGCGGGCCGAGGCGGCCCTCCCCGTAGTGCCGATCACGCGTGACGCCGGGGATGTCGACCACGATGGCGTCGCGGCGACGCGTGAGCCGGTTGAACAGCGTCGACTTGCCGACGTTGGGACGCCCGACGAGGGCGATGATCGGCTTCATGGGCGCGCCTCGCCGGTCAGCGCGCGTACGCGAACAGGGCGCCCGAGCGCGTCTGCACCAGCCAGCCGCCGGGCAGCGCGATCGGCGTGGCGCGAACCGGGCTGCCGTCGGTATCCACGCGTGCGACGAACGCCCCTGAATCGCGCGACAGCAGGTGCACGTAGCCGTCGAGGTCGGCCACCGCGATCTGCGCGCCCAGCGGCACCGGCTGCGTCAGCTGCCGGTGCGCGAGCCGCTCCTGCTTCCACAGGCTGCGGCCGTTCGTGCGATCGAGCGCGTGCACCGCGCCGCGCTCGTCGCTGACGTAGGCATAGCGCGCATCGACGCCGACGCCGGTCACGCTCGAAATATCCCGCGTCCAGACGCGGTTGCCGTTCTGCGCGTCAAAGCACGCGACGTGTCCCTGGTACGCCGTGGCGCAGACCTCGCGCCCCGCCACCGCCGGATCTCCGACCACGTCGGCCACGCGCTCCAGTTCGGTGGCGCCCTTGGGCGCCGTCACCACCGCATCCCAGCGCAACGCCCCATTGGTCAGGGCCAGCGCCACGATCCGCCCACCCGAAAACCCGGCGTAGAGCACGCCTTCGTGCGGCGTCATGCCCTGCGGTGTGCGCAGCCGCAACGGCGCCGGCGCGCGTTGGTAGACCCAACGGCGCTTGCCGTCGTTGGCGTCGAGCGCGTGGATGCGGCTGTCGGCGCTGCGCACCAGCACCAGCCCCGAGTCCACCCGCGGGGTGGCCAGCACCTCGCTGGTGACGCTCGCGCGCCAGCGCAACTCGCCGCTCGCCGCCTCGAGCGCAAACACTTCGCCCTCGTCGGTGGCAACCGCGACGGTGCGACCGTCCGCACCAACGCCAGCCGACAAGCGAGCCGCGACGCGCACCTGCCAGAGCGTGCGTCCGCTGGCGGCATCCAGCCGGAGCACGCTGCCGTCGCGCGCCGCGGCGTAGACGACCTCACCGACGGGCGCCGGGCTGAACACGAAATCGCCGGCCGGGCCCGCGTGGGCGCGCCAAAGTGCGCGCAGGGCCTGCGGCTGCGCCAGCGGCTCGAGCGCCGCGGGCTTCGGGCCGGTCGACGAACCGCCAAAGCAGCCGGCGAGCGCGGGCAGCAGCACGGCGAGGACCGCGCGCCGGATCATTTCAGCCCCCGAGCGCGTCGAGGCGCATCTGCACGCTGTCGCGAAACGCGCCGCCCTCGCCGTTGGCCTTTTCCAGCGCCCGCTGGTACTCCGCTCGTGCTTGCGCCGGCAGGTTCTTCGCCACCAGCACGTCGCCCCGCAGCGCGGCGAACTGCGCGACGTAGGCGTCGAGCGGCTTCGCCTCGAGGAGCTTGAGCGCCTCGTCGGGTGCCTTCTCGTCGAGCAGCAGCGCCGCGAGGCGCAGGCGCGCGAGCTCGCGGAAATCTTCCGACGGCGAGCGCTCGAGCACCCACTGCAGCTGCGCTTTGGCGCTCTTCAGCTCGCCGCGCTCGAAATGGAAATGCGCCGCCGCCAGCGCCGCCATGGACGCGTACAGCGTTCCGGCGTAATCCTCGGTGAGCGCGCCGCCCGTGTCGCGCAGCGCCTTCGCGTCGCCCGCGCGCGCCGCCTTGGCCAGCGTTTCGTAGAGCTGGCTTGCCTGCGCCGCCTGGCTGTTCTGGTACCAGCGCCAGGCATTCATGCCGGCGAAGGCGACGGCTGCCGCGATGATGACCAGCAGGACCAGCGTGCCGTTGTGCCGCCACCAGGCCTTGAGCTCTTCCAGCTTTTCCTGTTCTTCCAGATCGAGTTCGCGCATGGCCATCGCTAGGATCCCTTCAGAAATTCGTGCAGCCGCGCGGCGAGGTCGCCGCGCGGTACGGACTGCTGCGCGCGCGCGTCGCGCAGCGGTTTGACCGACACGGCGCCGGCCTTGATCTCGTCTTCGCCCACGATCAGCGCCAATGCCGCGCCGCTCGCGTCGGCCTTTTTCATCTGCGACTTGAAGCCGCCGCCGCCGGCGTGCAACACGACGGCGAACCCGGCGGCGCGCAGCGCCTCGCCCAGCCCGAAAGCGACTTCCAGCGCGCCGGCGCCTTGGTGCACCACATAGGCGTCGGGCCGGCGGTGCGGCGGTTCGCGCCCCGATTCGCGCAGCAGCGCGATCAGGCGCTCGATGCCGGCCGCGAAGCCCACGCCGGGCGCGGCCTTGCCGCCGAGCTGCGCGAACAGCCCGTCATAGCGGCCGCCGCCGCATACCGTGCCCTGCGCGCCGAGCCGGTCGGTGATCCACTCGAACACGGTGAGGTTGTAGTAGTCGAGTCCCCGGACCAATCGGGTATTGACCGTGAACTCGATGCCGCTGGCCCGCAGCAGCCGCTGCAGGCCCTCGAAATGCGCCAGCGACGCCTCGCCCAGATAACCCCTCATGGCCGGGGCCGTCGCCACCACCTCCTGTACGGCGGGATGCTTCGAATCCAGCACGCGCAGGGGATTGGTGTGCAGGCGACGACGCGCATCGGCGTCGAGCTGCGACTCATGGCGCTCGAGGTGTCGCACGAGGTCGGCGCGATAGGCGGCCCGCTCCGCGGGCGAGCCGATGGTATTCAGCTCCAGGCGGATGCCCTCGAGGCCCAACTCCTGCCACAGCGCCGCACACATGGCGATGAGCTCGGCGTCCACGTCCGGACCTTCGAAGCCCAGCGCCTCGGCGCCGAACTGGTGGAACTCGCGGTAGCGCCCTTTCTGCGGGCGCTCGTGCCGGTACATCGGTCCCCGGTACCACAGGCGCCGCGGACCGTCGTGCAGCAGGCTGTGCTCGATGGCCGCCCGCACCGTCGACGCAGTCGCTTCGGGGCGCAGCGTGAGGCTCTCGTCGTTCAAGGCGTCGGTGAAGGTATACATCTCCTTCTCGACAATGTCGGTGACCTCGCCGATAGCGCGGCGAAACAGCGCCGTGTGCTCGAGCAGCGGCGTGCGCAGGTAGCGATAGCCGTAGCGCGCGAACCACGCCGCGACCACCTCCTCGAACCACAGCCAGCGTGCGGCCTCGTCGGGCAACACGTCGTTCATGCCGCGCACGGCCTGCACACGCGTGCTCACGGCTCAGGCCGCCTTGATCGGGATGTGGCGGGTGCGGGCGCGCGCCGTCCCCGGCGCGTAGTTGCTGCGCACGTAGTGTTCCACGATCGCCTGGAATTCCTCGGCAATGCGCTCGCCCTTGAGGGTCACGGTCTTTTCGCCGTCGACGTACACCGGCGCCACCGGAACCTCGTTGGTGCCCGGCAGGCTGATGCCGATGTCGGCGTGCTTGGACTCGCCGGGTCCGTTGACCACGCAGCCCATCACCGCCACGCGCATGTCCTCGACCCCGGGATAGCGCGCGCGCCAATGCGGCATCTGCTCGCGCAAGTAGTCCTGGATGCGCGCGGCCAGTTCCTGAAACGTGGTGCTGGTGGTGCGTCCGCAGCCTGGGCAGGCGGCCACCATGGGCGTGAACGACCGGATGCCCATGGTCTGCAGGATCTCCTGCGCCACCACCACCTCGCGCGTGCGATCGCCGCCGGGTTCCGGCGTGAGCGACACGCGGATCGTATCGCCAATGCCCTCTTGCAGCAGCACCGCCAGCGCCGCGCTCGAGGCGACGATGCCCTTCGAGCCCATGCCCGCTTCCGTCAGGCCGAGGTGCAACGCGTAGCCGCAGCGCCGCGCCAGCGCCCGGTACACCGAGATCAGATCCTGCACCTGGCTCATCTTGCAGGAGATGACGATGCGCTCGGGCGGCAATCCCAGCGCCTCGGCGGCGCGCGCCGACTCGAGCGCGGAGACGATCACCGCTTCGCGCATCACTTGCGCGGCGTCGAGAGGGTCCTCGCGCCGGGCGTTCTCGTCCATCAGGCGCGCGAGCAGTGCGGCATCGAGGCTGCCCCAGTTCACGCCGATGCGCACCGGCTTGCCGTAGCGCGCCGCGGTCTCGATCAGCGTGGCGAACTGCTCGTCGCGCTTCGCGCCGCGGCCGACATTGCCCGGATTGATGCGGTACTTGGCCAGCGCGCGTGCGCAGTCGGGAAACTGCGTCAGCAGCCGGTGGCCGTTGTAGTGGAAGTCCCCGACCAGCGGCACGTCGCAGCCCAGGGCGTCGAGCCGCTCGCGGATCGGCGCCACCTGCGCGGCCGCTTCGGGAGAATTCACCGTGATGCGCACGAGCTCCGAGCCCGCGGCGGCGAGCTCGGCCACCTGGCGCGCAGTAGCCGCGGCATCGGCGGTATCGGTGTTGGTCATGGACTGCACCACCACAGGCGCGCCGCCGCCGATGGCGACCGGACCGACCATGACACGGCTGGACATCCTGCGCTCGGCCATGGCTACTCCAGCGTGAAGCGCGCGACCTCGACCTTGACGTGCGGCATCAGGTCCACGGGCCGGTCGTTGTAGGTGAGCCGCACGTAGTGCGCATTGCCGATGACCAATTCGAACGGCGGCACGCCGGTGACCACCCGCTCGCTGCCCGCCGCGTGCAGCTGGGACACGAGCAGTTTGCCGGTGCCGCTCCTGATCTCCACCCAGGACTCGCGTTCAAAACGCAGTACCACGCGGCGCAACCCCGCCGCAGGGACGGCGGCGTCTGCCTCGGGCGCCGCGACCGGGGCGGGCGCGGCCCGCGGCGGCTCGCCCGCCGGCACGGTGCGCGCCGGCACGGTGCGCGCCGGCTCGGCGGGCTGCTGCGCCGCGGAGACGAAAGTGAGCTGCGCCGGTTCGCGGCGCTCGCCCTGCCACTCGAATGCCACGACCACCACCACCGCCAGCAGGCCGATGGACAGGGCGACATAGACGACATTCGAACGTCGCGCGCCATCGGAAAACGGCACGGGCTGGCGCAGTCGCTGCGCCAACCGCTCGGCATCCGGCAGCACCGCGTCCCGGCCCACGCGCGCCACCAACGCCTCGGCATCGAGCCCGAGCAGGCGGGCATAGCTGCGCACCATGGCGCGCACCGCGGCGCCGCCCGGCAGGCGCCCCCATTCACTGCGCTCGAGCGCGTCCAACTGGCGTGTCGCGAATCGCAGCCTTCCGGCGGCCTCCTCCTGGCTCAGGCCGGCCGCTTGCCTCGCGTGCGCCAGCACCACACCGACCGGCTCCTCGGCAGCGGGCCGCGTCGCGCCTGCAGGATCGCCGTCAACGATGTCACTCATAGTCGCCGCGCTGCAAGGCCTGCGCCTCCGCCGATCCCGGAAAGCGCCGGCGCAACTGGTTGGCGTAGGAAAGTTCCGCGGCGCGTGCGCCCAGGCGCCGCTCGACGCGCAACGCGAGCCAGAGCGAGGCCGCGCTCGGCTGCGCCACCGACGCATGCTGCTTCAGCACACCGCGCGCCTCGACGTAGCGCTCCTGCTGGTAGCGCAACTGTGCCATCTGCAGCATTGCCACGGGCAGGTTGGGCTCGATGCGCAATGCACGCTGCAGGCTGTCCTCGGCCTTCGCCCGATCGCCGATGCGTAGCGCGCAAACGCCGGCCGCCGCGTAGGAGCGGGCGGGCGTGGCATAGAGCGGGTTGTCGAGCGCACGCCGGAAGTACGGCATCGCCGCGGCCTCGCGGCCGGTCTGGCACAGGAACCAGCCGTAGTTGTGGTTGACGTCGGCGTCCTCCGGCGCGTGCACCAGCGCACGCTCGAAGCTCTGCTGCGCGAGGCCGTTCTCGCGCAGCTCCATGTACACCAGGCCCAGCATGCCGTGCGCGGTGGCATAGGTCGGATCGGCGTCGATCGCGGTGCGCAGCTCGTCCAGCGCGACGCTCATGTTGCCGCGCGTGTAGTACAGCGCCCCCAGCTCCGTATGCACCCGGGCGCGGTTGCGCGGCGCCGTGGGCTCGCCAACGATGGTCCCGCTGGCCGAGCCCGGACCCTCGGGCTGCGAGGCGCAGCCGGCGAGCAGCACCAGCAGCGCACCGCACAGGAGGCGCCTCACGGCCGCGCCTCCACGACGCGCAGCGTCTTCCCGCGGCGCGTACGGTCGGCAACCTCGCCCGCCAGCTGGCCGCAGGCCGCGTCGATGGCCTCGCCGCGGGTCTTGCGCGTGGTCACCGTGACGCCCTTGGCCTGCAGGATCTCGGCGAACCGGCGGATGCGCTCGGCCGGCGAGCGCTCGAAGCCCGACTGCGCAAACGCGTTGAACGGGATCAGGTTGAACTTGCAGCTGACGCGCTCGGCGATGCCGGCCAGCTTGCGCGCATGCGCGTCGCCGTCGTTCACCCCGTCGAGCATCACGTACTCGAAGGTAATGAAGTCGCGCGGCGCCTTCTCCAGGTAGCGCTCGCAGGCCTTGAGCAGGTCGCGCATCGGGTACTTGCGGTTGACGGGCACCAGTCGATCGCGCAATGCGTCATCGGGCGCATGCAGCGACACCGCGAGCGCCACCGGG
>DASTTC010000447.1:0-4157 GCA_035760345.1 Burkholderiales bacterium
AGGAGAGCGAGCGCGAGAAGGCCGCCGCCAAGGCGGAGATCCAGCAGGAAGTGTCGCGCGCCCGGGAACAGCTGCGCGATCAGGTGGCCGCCCTGGCGGTCGCGGGGGCCGAGAAGATCCTGCACCGCGAGGTGGACGCCAAGGCGCATGCCGCTCTGCTCGACGGCATCAAGAAGCAGCTCTGATGGCTGAACCCAACACCATCGCGCGACCCTACGCCGAGGCGGTGTTCAAGCTCGCCGACGGCGCCGGCAAGCTCGCCGACTGGTCGGCAGGGCTCGCCAACCTTGCTGCGGTGGCGGCAGACGAGCGCATGCGCGTAGCGGCGAGCGATCCCACGCTGTCCGCGGCACACGTCGCCGGCCTGTTCACCTCGATCCTGTCGGGAAAGCTTCCCGCGGACGGGGAGAATTTCGTACGCGTGCTGGCCGAGAACGGCC
This sequence comes from Burkholderiales bacterium, assembly GCA_035760345.1. Lineage (GTDB taxonomy): Bacteria > Pseudomonadota > Gammaproteobacteria > Burkholderiales > SG8-39 > JAABQT01. The sequence continues at coordinate 441 of DASTTC010000447.1, forward strand.
GCCTGGACGTGCTCGGGGAGATCCGGGCGCAGTTCGAGGCGCTCAAGAACGAGCGCGAAGGCGTGGTCGAGGCCGAGGTGATCTCGGCGTTCGAGATGGACCCGGCCCAGCTTGCCGATCTGGTGGCACGCCTGGAAAAGCACACCGGGCGCACGGTGAAAGCACGCGTCAGCATCGACAAGTCACTGATCGGCGGGGTCAAGGTAACGCTCGGCGACAAGGTCATCGACGGATCGGCGCGCGCGCAGCTCGCGGCGCTCGAGTCCGCATTGAAAGCTTAAGGAGCACGCATGCAACTCAATCCGTCCGAAATCTCGGAACTCATCAAAAGCCGCATCCAGAATCTGGATGCCAGTGCGCAGATGCGCACGCAGGGCATCGTGGTGTCGGTGACCGACGGTATCTGCCGCGTCCATGGCCTGTCGGACGCGATGCAGGGCGAGATGCTGGAATTTCCGGACAATACTTTCGGCCTGGCGCTGAACCTGGAGCGCGACTCGGTCGGCTCGGTTATTCTGGGCGAGTACGAGCACATCTCCGAGGGCGACACGGTCAAGTGCACCGGCAAGATCCTCTCGGTGCCGGTGGGCCCCGAACTGCTCGGCCGCGTGGTGAATTCCCTGGGCGCGCCGATCGACGGCAAAGGCCCGATCAACGCGAAGATGACCGACGTCATCGAGAAGGTGGCGCCGGGCGTGATCGCGCGCCAGTCCGTATCGCAGCCGGTGCAGACCGGCCTCAAGGCGATCGACGCGATGGTGCCGGTGGGCCGCGGCCAAAGGGAGCTCATCATCGGCGACCGCCAGACCGGCAAGACCGCGGTGGCGGTGGACACCATCATCAACCAGAAGGGCAAGGACCTGTTCTGCGTCTACGTGGCGATCGGGCAGAAGGCCTCGACCGTCGCCAACGTGGTGCGCAAGCTCGAGGAGCACGGCGCGATGGAATACACCATCGTCGTCGCCGCCACCGCCTCGGAATCCGCGGCCATGCAGTACATCGCGCCCTACTCGGGCTGCACCATGGGCGAGTACTTCCGCGATCGCGGCCAGGACGCGCTCATCATCTATGACGACTTGACCAAGCAGGCCTGGGCCTACCGCCAGGTCTCGCTGCTTCTGCGCCGCCCGCCGGGGCGCGAAGCCTACCCCGGCGACGTGTTCTACCTGCACTCGCGCCTGCTGGAGCGCGCCGCGCGCGTCAACCCGGACTACGTCGAGAAGTTCACCAAAGGCGCGGTGAAAGGCAAGACCGGTTCGCTCACGGCGCTGCCGATCATCGAAACCCAGGCCGGTGACGTGACCGCGTTCGTGCCGACCAACGTAATCTCGATTACCGACGGCCAGATCTTCCTCGAGACAGACCTGTTCAACGCCGGCATCCGTCCGGCGATCAACGCTGGCATCTCGGTGTCGCGGGTGGGCGGGGCCGCGCAAACCAAGATCATGAAGCGAAAGGACACCGGCGGTGGCGTGCGCCTGGCACTCGCGCAGTACCGCGAGCTGGCCGCGTTCGCGCAGTTCGCCTCGGACCTGGACGAAGTCACGCGCAAGCAGCTCGAGCTTGGCAAGATGGTCACCGAGCTCATGAAGCAGCCGCAGTATCACCCGCTGCAGGTGTGGGAAATGGCGGTGACGCTGTTCGCGGTCAACCAGGGCTTGTTCAACGATATCGACGTGAAGAAGGCGCTGGCGGCCGAACGCTCGATGCGCGACTACCTGAAGAGCAAGTACGGCGAGCTGGTGGCGCGCATCCAGGACCAGAAGGATCTCGCCGGCGATGACGAGAAACTGCTGAAAAGCGCCATTGAAGACTGGAAGAAAAACGGCTCCTACTGAGCTGACGCGCCATGCCGGGCACCAAAGAGATACGGGTAAAGATCAAGAGTGTGCAGAACACTCGGAAGATCACCAAGGCCATGGAGATGGTCGCCGCCTCCAAGATGAGGAAGGCGCAGGAGCGCATGCGCCATGCGCGGCCCTACGGCGAGAAGATCCGAAACGTGGCGGCGCACATCAGCCACGCCAATCCCGAGTACCGGCATCCCTTCCTCGTGACGCGCGACAGCATCAAGCGCGTCGGGCTGATCGTCATCACCACGGACAAGGGCCTGTGCGGCGCGCTCAACACCAACTTGCTGCGCCAGGTGCTCACCCAGTACAAGGCCTGGCAGGCCGAGGGCGAGGAAGTCGACGCCTGCTGCATCGGCAACAAGGGCCTGGGATTCATGCAGCGCCTGGGCGCGAACATCGTGTCGCAGGCGGTGCAACTGGGCGACCGCCCGCAGATGGACAAGCTGATCGGCACCATCAAGGTGATGCTCGACGGCTACACGACGGACCGGTTCGACCGGCTGATGATCGGCTACACGCGCTTCATCAACACCATGAAGCAGGAGCCGGTGATCGAGCAGCTCCTGCCGCTGTCGGGCGAGCGCCTGGGCGCGCCCGAATCGGTGTGGGACTACCTGTATGAGCCGGAAGCCAAGGCGGTGCTCGACCAGGTGATGACGCGCTACATCGAGGCACTCATCTTCCAGGCGGTGTCCGAGAACATGGCCTCCGAGCAGTCGGCGCGCATGGTGGCGATGAAGGCCGCGTCGGACAACGCCGCCACGCTGATCGACGAGCTGACTCTCATCTACAACAAGAACCGGCAGGCGGGCATCACCAAAGAGCTTTCGGAAATCGTGGGCGGCGCGGCCGCCGTATAAGGAAACTCATGGCTCAGGTAGAAGGTAAGCAAAGTCAGGGCACCATCGTTCAATCCATCGGCGCGGTGATCGACATCGAGTTCCCGCGCGAGCAGATGCCCAACATCTACGACGCCCTCGTCCTCGCGGACAGCGCCGCCGGCGGCCTGGTGGAAAAGGGCCTCACCTTCGAGGTCGAGCAGCAGCTCGGCGACGGCATCGTGCGCTGCATCGCGCTGGGCTCCTCCGACGGCCTGCGCCGCGGCATGAAGGTGAGCGGCACCGGCGCGCCGATCTCGGTGCCGGTGGGCAAGGGCACGCTCGGCCGCATCATGGACGTGCTCGGCCGCCCGATCGACGAGCGCGGGCCGATCGAGTCCGACGAGCGTCGCGAGATCCATCAGCCGGCGCCGAAGTTCGACGAGCTCTCGCCCTCGGTCGAGCTGCTCGCGACCGGCATCAAGGTGATCGACCTGATCTGCCCGTTCGCCAAGGGTGGCAAGATCGGCCTGTTCGGCGGCGCCGGGGTGGGCAAGACGGTGAACATGCTCGAGCTCATCAACAACATCGCCACCCAGCATTCCGGCCTATCGGTGTTTGCCGGTGTGGGGGAGCGCACGCGCGAAGGCAACGACTTCTATCACGAGATGATCGAAGCCGGCGTGGTCAAGCTCGACAACCTCGAGGAGTCGAAGGTGGCGATGGTGTTCGGCCAGATGAACGAGCCGCCGGGCAACCGCCTGCGCGTCGGGCTGACCGGCCTCACCATGGCCGAAGCGTTCCGCGACGAGGGGCGCGACATCCTGCTGTTCATCGACAACATCTACCGCTTCACGCTCGCCGGCACCGAAGTGTCGGCGCTGCTCGGGCGCATGCCCTCGGCGGTGGGCTACCAGCCGACGCTCGCCGAGGAGATGGGTCGGCTGCAGGAGCGCATCACCTCGACCAAGACGGGGTCGATCACCTCGATTCAGGCGGTATATGTGCCCGCCGACGACCTGACCGACCCATCGCCTGCCACGACC
>DASTTC010000448.1:0-2543 GCA_035760345.1 Burkholderiales bacterium
CGTCGGCTTCGCCGAGCAAAACGGCCACCCCTATCGTTCGCTTGGCCGGCATCTCATCGAGCGCGGCGAGATGACGCTGGACCAGGCCTCCATGCAGGGCATCAAGGCCTGGGCCGCGGCCAATCCGCAACGCCTGCAGGAGGCGCTGAATCACAACGCCAGCTACGTGTTCTTCCGCGAGCTGCCGGCCGTGGACGGGCCCATCGGCGCGTTCAGTGTGCCGCTCGAAGCGGGCTATAGCATCGCCGTCGATCCGCGCTTCGTGCCGCTCGGCGCGCCGGTGTTTCTCGCCACCACCTATCCACTGTCGGCGCAGCCGCTGCAGCGCTTGGTGATGGCACAGGATACGGGCGGCGCGATCCGCGGCGCGCACCGGGCCGATTTGTTCTGGGGCTCGGGCGCCGAGGCCGGGGCGCTGGCCGGGCGCATGCGACAGACCGGGACGCAGTGGGTGTTGTGGCCCCGCGGCGCGACGCTGCCGCGGCCGTTGCCGTCGCCGTAAGCGGCTACCTGCGCTTGGACTCGCGCGCCGCCTGGTCGAGGACCGCGACCAGGTCCGGGCCCTGCATGCCGCCCCGGACGCGCTCGCCGGTGACGAGGAACAAGGTCGGCGTCGAGCTGACACCGAGCGACCTCCCGAGCTCGACGATGCGCTCGATCGGCGTATCGCAGGCGGCGCTGCCCACGGGCGGCTGCGCCTTGGGCCGCGCGGCGAGCGCGAGCCAGGCCTTGGCGCGATCGGGCGAACACCAGACGGCCTTGGAGTGCGCGACGAGCTCCGGCCGGATGACCGGGTACATGAAGTAGTAGATCGTGATGTCGTCGATCTGCGCCAGCGTCTGCTCGAACTGGCGGCACGCGGGACAGTAGGGATCGGAGAAAATCGCCAGCACGCGCCGGCCGTTGCCGCGCTGCACCTTGACCGCCAGGTCGATCGGCAGCGCGGCGAAATCGATCGCCATCAGCTTGTTCAGGCGTTCTTCGGTCAGGTTGCGGCGTGCGCGCGTGTCGTACAACTGGCCCTGGAAGATGTAGTTCGCCTCGGCGTCCGTGTAGACGATCTGCGGCCCGCTGCGCGACTCGAAGTGCACCTCGAAAAAGCCCGGCAGCGGCGCCGGTTTCACGCTTTCGACGCGCGCGCCGCCGAGCGCCGCCTCGACCACGCGGCGGATCGTCGCCTCGTCCGCGAACGCGTTTGCCGCAGCGAGCATCGCCGCCGCACCTGCCAATAGGAATTTGATCACGCCATCGCCTGCCGAATGAGAAGGTTCTTTAGGACCGGCAAATGCCCGACGAGGTTCAATCCGGCGTTGCGCACGCGCTCGACGCTGCTCGCCTTCGTCCCGAACAGCCGGTACAGGCCGTGCACGGTCGCGTCCATGGCCAGCACGTCCCCGGCACGCGCGCGCTCGTAGCGCCGCAGCAGGCGCAGGTCGCCGGGATCGCGCCCCGGTTCCCGGCCCTCGAGCACCCCGGTCAGCACCCGCGCGTCCTGCAGGCCGAGGTTGGCGCCCTGCCCGGCCAATGGATGAATCACATGCGCCGCGTCGCCCACCAGCGCCACGCGCGGCGCCACCCTGCGCTGAGCCGAAATGCGCCGCAGCGGAAATGCCCGCGCCGGCGTCACCAGACTGAATTCGCCGAGGAGGTGGCCGCTGGCCGCCGCGACCTCGCGGCACAGTGCCGCCGGCTCGAGCGACAGCAGGCGCTCGGCTTCGTCAACATGCGTCGACCAGACCATCGACACATGGCTGCCGGGCAGCGGCAGCAGCGCGAGCACCGGGCCGCCCTGGAACCACTGATGGGCCACGTGCCGATGCGCCCGCTCGCAGGCGAAGTTGGCCACCACCGCGCGCTGCGGATACTCGATGTGCGACGTGGCGATGCCTGCCTGCTCGCGCACGAAAGACTGCGCGCCGTCCGCGCCCACCACCAGCCGGGCGCCGAGCGAGCGTCCGCCGCGCAGCGTGAGCTGCGCCCCGTCGGGCGCGAGCACCAGGCGCTCCAGACGCCCGGCGGTCGCCGGCGATCGCCCCAGCGCCGACTGCAGCGCGCCATCCTCCACGATCCACGCCAGTTCGCCCACACCGGCGCGATAGGCGTCGAACTCCAGCACCGAGCGCCCGTTGTCGCCGTACACGCGCATGGCACGGACCGGCGTGATCCGATCGGGCGCAAGCTCCTGCCACGCGCCGATCGAAGCGAGAAAGGCGGCATTGCCCGGCGTAATCGCATAGACGCGGGAATCGAAGCCTTGCGGCGCCGTCCCGGGCGCGGCGGACTCCTCCGCCACCAGCGCCACACTCAAGCCGCGCGCAGCGCGCGCCAGGGCCGCGCCCGCAAGCCCCGCACCGACGATGGCTACGTCAACATCCATGCATGCATTCTGGATTAAAATTCGCCATGCGTGGCGAATTAGCTCAGCTGGTTAGAGCAGCGGAATCATAATCCGTGTGTCCGGGGTTCGAGTCCCTGATTCGCCACCACTTCTCCTTTCCCGCCGCATGCCGATGACGCGCTTGCTGGCCGCAGTGCTCCTCGCC
>DASTTC010000449.1:0-3769 GCA_035760345.1 Burkholderiales bacterium
GGCTCCTACGCAGGCGCCATCGGCATCCCGCAGTTCATGCCGGGGAGCTATCTGCGCTACGCGGTCGACTTCAATGGCGATGGCGCGATCGACCTGCGCGAGAGTGCGGCGGACGCCATCGGCAGCGTCGCGAACTTCCTCCGGCAGCACGGTTGGCAGCCGGGCGAGCCGGTGCAGCGCAAGGCCCGCATCACGGGCGAGGACTACCCGGCGCTGGTCGCCGGCAGCACGCAGCCGCGGCACTCCCTTGAGGAGCTGCAGCAGGCGGGCGTGCAGGCGCTCGGTGTCCCGCTGGCCGCCGGCACGCACGTCGCGTTGCTGCGGCTGGACACGCCCGGACGACCCGCCGATTTTCGCATCGGCCTGCAGAATCTGTACGTGCTGACGCGGTACAACCGCAGCGTGTTCTATGCGTTTTCGGTGTCCGACCTCGCCGACCAGCTGCGCCGGGAACGCGGCAAGCGCCGCGCGGCGCCCGCCCAGTAGATCGGCCCTCTAGGACGGCCGATCCGCCGGCAAGTAGCGCAGCGGATCGACGGGCTTGCCGGACTTGCGGATCTCGAAATGCAGCTTCGGGCGATCGGCATCGCTGTCGCCCAGTTCGGCGATGCGCTGGCCGCGCGAAACGTTCTGGCCTTCCTTCACCAGGATCTCCCGGTTGTGCGCATACACGCTGCTGAATCCGTTCTCATGCCGGATGACGATCAGCTTGCCGAAGCCGCGGATGCCGGTCCCGGTGTACAACACCTGGCCGGCGGCCGCGGCCACCACCGGATCGCCCGCCTTGCCGCCGATGTCCACGCCTTTGCTGTTTGGCTCGGAAAACCTGGCCAGCAGGCCGCCCTTGGCCGGCCAGATGAAATCGAGCCCGTCGGGGTCGCGACTCACGGCCGCCACGCTCGGCGGCTCGGGCTTGGCTGGCGCAGCGCTCGGCGGTGCGGCAGCGGGCTTGGCAGACGTGGGAGTCTGCGCCACGGATGCCGCAGGCGCCTCGCCTTTCGAGAGCATCGCGAGGTTTTCCTCGGAGTAAGGCAGGCGCAAAGCCTTCGGTGCGATCTTGGTGCCGCCGTCGACCCGACTTTGTTGCGCAACGCCGGCACCCTCGAGGGGCCGCGCCTGCAGCACCGTCGATCCGCGCGCCGCACCCACCTGCACCGTCGACTCGCCTTCGGGCGGCGTCACGCGAACCACCTGCCCGACCGAGATCTTCGTCGGATCGTCGAGCTGGTTCCAGCGCGCCACGTCGCGGTAGTCCGCGCCGTGCTCCAGCGCAACGCTGTAGAGAGTGTCGCCGCGCTTGATGACGTAGTGGCCGGGCGGCGCGCTCGGCGTGGCCGCCTCGACGGGTGCCTGCGCCGGCACCGGCGTCGGCAGTGGACGAATATCGGACACCGGCGCCTGCACGGGCTCGGAAGCGCATCCGGCCAGGACCGCCAGCGCCGCTACCAGCGACAGTGCAGCGCCGCCTCGGGATTCGAATGCCATCATGATTTTCCTGTCTGCAGAGGCACGAACAGCACCTCGTCGAGCTCTGTTTCGGTGATGCCGCGAGCACCGCGCTGGTACAGCGCCAGGCGCTGCGCGCCACGCGGTCCCGCCTTCAGCGGCAGCACCATTCTGCCACCCCGGGCCAATTGCCGTAAGAGGGCCTGCGGGACTTCACGCGCTGCCGCCGCCACCACGATGGCATCAAACGGGGCCGCCTGCTGCAAGCCGAAAGTTCCGTCAGCGTGCGTCAATCGCAGGTTGGACAGCCGCAGACTGCGAAGATTCGCACGCGCGCGCTCCAGCAGCGCCGCGATGCGCTCGACGGAATAGACCTCCCGCGCCAGGTGCGCCAGCACGGCAGCCTGGTAGCCGCAACCGGTGCCGACTTCCAGCACCTTCGCGGGCACGCCGCTGTCGCCGATCAGCGACTCGATCATGCGTGCCACCACATAGGGTTGCGAGATCGTCTGGCTGAAGCCGATCGGCAGTGCCGTATCCTCATAGGCGCGGCTCGCCAGCGCCTCGTCCACGAACAGGTGCCTCGGCACGGCGGCCATCGCCGCCAGCACCCGCTCGTCCTCGATGCCTTTGTCGCGCAGGCGCTCGACCATGCGCAGCCGGGTGCGCTGCGAGGTCATACCGATGCCGATGGAATCGCGCGGCCCGCGCGCGTTCATCGTGCCAGCCAGTCGCGCACCGGCGCGGACTGCGCGCCATGCGTCAGGTCCACCTGCAGCGGCGTGACCGAGACCCGGCCGTTCGCCACGGCATGGAAATCGGTGCCCGGCCCCGCGTCCGCGGCGGCACCCGCGGCGCCGATCCAGAATGCCTGCTCGCCGCGCGGCGTGCGCATCTTCACGACAGGCTCCGCCTTGTGCCGCCGCCCGAGGCGCGTCACCTCCAATGGCCCCAGCGAGTCCTGCGTCAAATCGGGAACGTTGACGTTGAGCAGCACAGGCTGCCCGAAGGGGGCGCGCCGGAAGCGCTCCACCAGGGCTAGCGCCACGTCCACTGCGCTTGCCAGGCAACGGCCTTCCTTGCTCGCAAGCGATATCGCCAGGGACGGAATGCCGAGCAGAAAGCCCTCGGTGGCGGCTGCCACGGTACCGGAGTAGATGGTGTCGTCCCCCATGTTGGCGCCAAGGTTGACGCCCGACACCACGATGTCGGGCATGAAATCCAGCAGGCCGGTGACCGCGAGATGCACGCAGTCGGTGGGCGTGCCGTTGACGAAGAAAAAGCCGTTGGGCGCGCGCCGCACCGATAGCGGTCGGTCCAGTGTAAGCGAGTTGGAGGCGCCGGAGCGGTCACGCTCTGGGGCGACCACCGTGACCTCGCCCAAGGCTGCGAGCCGTTGCGCCAGCAGCGTGATGCCCGGAGAAAAATAACCGTCGTCGTTGGATATCAGGATGCGCATGGCCCGCGCGATTCTAGCCGACCGCGCCCACCGTCCCTAGAACGATCGCGGCAACCCCAGCACGTGCTCGGCGACGTAAGACAGGATCAGGTTGGTGGAGATGGGCGCCACCAGATACAGGCGCGTCTCGCGGAACTTGCGCTCGACGTCGTACTCGGCGGCGAAGCCGAAACCGCCGTGAGTCTGCAGGCATACGTTGGCGGCCTCCCAGGAGGCCTTGGCGGCAAGGTGCTTCGCCATGTTGGCCTCCGCGCCGCAATGACGCGTCGCGTCGTACAGCGCCGCGGCCTTGTAGCGCATCAGATCCGCGGCCTCGATCTCCATATAGGCCTCGGCGATCGGGAACTGCACGCCCTGGTTCTGACCGATCGGGCGATCGAACACCACGCGCTCCTTCGCGTACTGGGTCGCGCGCTGGACGAACCAGTGGCCGTCGCCGATGCACTCGGCTGCGATCAGAATGCGCTCCGCATTCAAGCCGTCGAGGATGTAGCGAAATCCCTTGCCTTCCTCGCCGATCAGGTTCTCGGCGGGAATCTCGAGATTGTCGAGGAACACCTCGTTGGTCTCGTGGTTCACCATGTTGCGGATCGGCCGCATCGTCAGGCCCTTGCCGAGCGCTGCCTTCTTCTCCACCAGAAATACCGACATGCCGTCGGATTTCTTCTTCACGTCGGCGAGCGGCGTGGTGCGCGCGAGCAAAATCATCAGGTCCGAGTGCTGCAGGCGCGAGGTCCAGACCTTCTGCCCGTTGACCACGTAACGGTCGCCCTTGCGCACCGCCACCGTCTTGATCTTCGTCGTATCGGTGCCGGCGCTCGGCTCGGTCACGCCCATCGCCTGCATGCGCAGCTCACCCGAGGC
>DASTTC010000450.1:0-2040 GCA_035760345.1 Burkholderiales bacterium
TCCTGGCCGCGGGCAGAGCGGCACAGGCCCGGAAGGCAGACCCATCGGGCAGGGTGACCGCGTGAGGGGCGGAGTGACGCCGGCATCCGCGGCGGCCTTGCTGTGTGAAAACCGGTAGATTGCCGACCCAACGGTCCGGGAGCTAGAGCGCCGTGCTTTTAATCGGATGCATATCCGGCATGCCTGAGGAAGTTCCAGCACTCTCGCGGCTGGAACAGAGAGCAGATGTCGCCGACAGCGCGCCATAGCGTGTCGTAGGTGCGGGCGCCGGCTGCCCGCAGATGCGCTTTCAGCTTGGCGAAGGCCATCTCGATTGGATTGAGATCGGGCGAGTAAGCGGGCAGGAAGAGGAACCAGGCACCGCGCGCTCGGAGTGCGGCAGCAGCTCTGGCCGAATCGTGGACCTTCAGATTGTCGAGGATGACGACGTCCCCGCGATGCAAGCAAGGAGCGAGTTGCGTTTCGATATAGAGATCGAAGGCCGTGCGATCCATCGCTCCCTCGATGAGCCACGGTGCGGTCAGACCGCTGCAGCGCAAGGCGGCAACGAAGGTTTGGGTGTGCCAGTGGCCGAAGGGAACTGCGCCGGGCAGCCGTTCGCCAATCGGTGCCCTACCGCGCAGCCGCGTGAGCTTCGTGCTCGTCGAGGTCTCGTCGATGAAGACGAGGCGATGCGGCATGGCGCGCATGATCGGCTGTCGCTTGCCGATCCAGGTGGCGCGCAGCTTGGCGACGTCAGAGCGCTCGCGTTCGCAGGCCAGCAGCGTTTTTTTTATAGCTGATCCCGGCCTTGCATAGGAACCGCGACAGCGACGCCGGATTGGCCTCCACGCCATGACGCGCAGCCAACTCGGCGGCAAGCTCCGGCATCGTGATGTCGGGTTTCTCTTTGACACGCCCCATCAGGAAGCCGGCATAAGCCGCCAACTTACCCGTGCCCGTCGGACGCCCTTGCGGTGCCGGCTCCAGGCTGCCCGTGCGCTGGTGACGCGCAACCAGCTTCACCGAGAACGATGGGCTCACGTCCAAGTCATCCGCCGCCCCGCGCCGCGATCGACCGTCTGCGACCCGACCAACGACCCGCTTGCGCAGATCCACCGAATAGCATCGCCCCATGATCCACCTCCAAGCAGGGTGAATCACAGTTCGCCAATTTGGGGAATCCCTGATTCCGAATTAAGGCACGATGCTCTAGGCTAGCACTTCGCCAGGCCGATGGAGATGCGGGCGACGTCGAGACCCTGGGGGGCGATGCTGATCGACTGCTTGCAGTCCGACACGGTGAGGTTCATCGACGCCGTGAAACTCGCGCCCTTGATGGAGAGCACGAAGTTCGAGCCGGTGTAGCGGCCGGATACCTCGCCCACGGCCGAGTAGGTCTTCTCCTCCCAGCTGCCCGTCACGCTCTGGCCCTTCACGTTCAGGTCCGCGGAGGCATTGATGTTGTAGTCGGCGCTGGCGCAGCGCATGCTCTGCTTGATCTGGGTGCCGCCCTCGCTGATCTTGTAGGTCACCGCGCACTTGACGCGCTCGGTGTTGCCGTTCGAGAGCACGACCGAGCCGCTGCCGGTCCAGTAGCCGGTCATTTCATCGATCGAGCCGGCGCGTGCGCCCGTCGCCGCCAATGCCAGCGCGAGGGCGGCCGCCATCGCATGAACTCTCATTGTCCTTGTCCCCAGCCCTACCGGCTGCCGGCACCCGGCGGCAATGTCCGCATTCGCGCGAGCTTCTTGCTGCTCATTATGACCTCATCATGCAGAATTGCGCCCGGCCGGCAAAAGACTTTCTCGTGAGACGCCATGGGCAATGCCCCGCAGGTGCGTCGGCATGGCCTGCCGGACGCCTCTGTTTGTGCGGAAACGGGCGAGAACCGGGCCCAATGCTCATGCGGGCGGCGGACTGCGACGGATGGCAAACAGATGGTCGACCGGCCCGTTCCCGTGGCCGACGCCGAGCGTCCTCCCCTCCTGCAGCGCCTGCCAGACATACGATTTGGCCCGCTCCACGGCATCCGCGAGCGCCACGCCCCGGGCCAGCAGA
>DASTTC010000451.1:0-2230 GCA_035760345.1 Burkholderiales bacterium
CATCGCCAGCAGCAGCGTGTCCGAGCGCAGCATCGAATGGCTGCGGATGGCGTAACCGAGCTGCAGGTACACGATCATCACGATCGAGCTGATGACGATCTCGCGCACCCCCGGGATGGCGTCGCCGACCAGGTTGTTGGCGACGATGTCGGCGACGATCAGCAGCGACAGTCCCAGCGCCCAGAAGGCGGCGAGGACCATCAGGAACTTAGACAGCTGGTCGCTGAAGCGGATCAGGGTGCGCACCGGCGCGCTACTTGATCTCGTAGCGATAAGGCCACTTGTGCCCGTGCTTCTCCGCCGCCTGCAGCGTCAGATTGAGGATCTGCGACGCGGGCAGGCCCTTGGCGTCCAGCTCCGCCGCGATCGCCGGCGGCCAGTCCTTGAGCGCCTTCGCCCAGTCGGCCTGCACCGCGGCGTCGATCTGGTTCACCTTGATCAGTCCGCGCAGCGTGCCGACATCGCGCTCGTAGCGCGCGCGGTTCACCTTGCCCACCTGCTCCTCGAAATCCTTCGCCGTCTCGAGCAGGATGGCCTGCACGTCCTGCGGCAGGCGCTTCCAGGTGTTCAGGTTGATGGTGAGGCCGTGCCAGGTGATGGTGCCGAAGCCGATCAGCGTGTAGAACGGTCCCACCTCGTGCAGCTTGAGGTTGACCCAGGCGCTGGGAAACATGATCCAGCCGTCGTACACGCGGGTTTGCATGCTGGTGTAGGCCTCCGGCAGCGAACTCTGCACCGGGGTCACGCCGGCATAGCGCAGCCAGTTGAGGTTGAGCCCCGCGCCGGCGATCCTGCGGCCCTTCAGCTCGGAGAGCGTCTTCCACTCGAAGTTGGTGCCGAGGTTGTAGCTCGCGTCGGTGATGCGGGCGAGCAGCTTCTGGTTGAACTTCTCCTCGAACACGCTCGTCAGGTACGGCACCTTGGCGTAGACGTCCTGCGCCACGCGCAGGCTGTCGATCGAATCGACCGGGCCGAACGGCAGCATGACCTGGAAGGCGTGCATCGGCAGGTTGGCGGGCTCGAAGCAAAAGCAGAAGCCGCCGATGTCGACGATGCCGTCGCGCACGCCGCCGAGGGTCTCGTAGACCTTGACGATCGAGCCGCCGTAGCCCTCGACCCACTGGATCTTGTGCTTGGTTTTCGCCTCGACGCGCTTCTGCAGCTCGACCTGGAAGTAGTCCTTCATCTGGCCCGCGTAGACCACCGCCGGCGGGTGGCCGGTGGCGATGCGCAGCCTGAAGGTCTCGGCCGCGCCTGGGGCCGACCACGCGAGCGCGGCGCCGGCCGCGGTCAATGCGGCGACGAATTTCATCCGATGCATGACGTCCTCCTCCTTGCCGATGATGGGAATGGTCCTATGCGGCCGCGGCCTGCCGCGGCGCCGCGACCGTGCGGGTGGCGAAATCGGCGGGCGCGACGATCTCGAGCACCTCGAAATCCTCGGAGCATTCGATCTCGCGGTGCGCGATGCCGGGCGTCTGCAGGATCATGTCGCCCTTGCGGATCGTGTGCCGGCCCTGGCCCTCGTAGTCGAAGGTCGCCCAGCCGTTCAGCACGTAGACGAACTGGAAGGTGCAGTCGTGCACGTGCCAGTGCTGCACCTGATCCTTGACCTGCTTGCCGTTGTGGCGGATGAGGTGCGCGACGAAATCGCCCCGCGTGCCAGCCTTCACGCCGAGGTCGCGGTATTCGAAAATCTCGCGCAGTCCCGGTGTCCATTGGGCTTCGCTCGCCAGGTTGTGCACGAAGTCCCAGCGCTTGCCGCTCAGGGGTTTGCTTTCGCTCATCACGATCCTCCTTCCTGTGTTGTTAGGTCGGCTTGCCGCCCGGCCATACCGGCGCGGCGGCGAGCTCTGGCCAGCCAACGGGCGACTCTGACGCCCGGCGGGCCGCCTCCGGGGACAGGGCATCATCCCACTGCGCCGCAATGTAACGCTTTCCGGAGACCGCGTCCGCTTCCCGGGTGCACAGCCAGAGCATCGGCGGCGCCATCCTGGCCGGCGGGATCAGGTCCTGCCGGCGAATTCCGGAGGCCGCCGGCACCATCGGCGTATCGGCCGGCCCGCCCGGCACCACGACGTTCACCGTGATCCCGGTGCCGGCGAACTCGCTCGCGTGCCCGGCCGACATCGCTTCCAGCGCCGCCTTGGCCGGGCCGTAGGGGTGGAAGCGCCCGCGCAGCATCGTGAAGAAGCTGGTGGTGACGTTGATGATGCGGCCCCAGCCGCGC
>DASTTC010000452.1:0-5973 GCA_035760345.1 Burkholderiales bacterium
CGAGGCGCGATTGCGGGGCGGCCGGGTCGGAAGCTTTTCTGGTCAGAAGCATGTCGATCTCCTCAGACCTTGGCGGTGCGGTAGTAGTTGTTGGTGTGCGCGGTCTCGTGATAGCCGCGCTTGTCGTGACCGGCGACGCTCCTCGTGCCGGTCGCAGTCTTCTTGCCGGCCACGACCGCCACCGCTGCGGCAACGCCGCCGGCACCGGCGGTCAAGAGGAAGTTTCTGCGGGAAAGCTTGGAGTTCTTTTGCGTCACGATGCGCCTCCTTTGTGCTTGTGCCGGACCCACGCGGATGACGTGAGGCGGGAGCAATTATGAAATCTTGTGCAGATGTGCAAACTACCTGCCCCTACTGGCGCAATCAAGAGGAAGACGCAGTACCAATCGAGAACGATTCCCATCGCAAGCAATGTTCTTGGGAATCATTCTCGATGGTGCTTATCCCCCGATCTCGAACGCCTCGCGCTCCACGTCGAAGAACGCTTTCGCGAACCTGGCGACTGGCTTGTAAAAACGCGCTTTGGCCGAAGCGCTTACCGCATCGCAAAACGCGATTCCACCGCGGTACAGGTAACGCTCGAAGAACTGTTTTTGGTCCATCAGAGGCCGTTGCTGCGCCGCGATAGAGAATCGCATTATTTCGCACAGCGCGGAAACGTGGTCCTCCGGCTCGTGCATGTCCTGGTGACGTGCGATGCCCCACTCTGCCAGCTGGCGTCGCAGGT
This sequence comes from Burkholderiales bacterium, assembly GCA_035760345.1. Taxonomy (GTDB): domain Bacteria; phylum Pseudomonadota; class Gammaproteobacteria; order Burkholderiales; family SG8-39; genus JAABQT01. The sequence continues at coordinate 728 of DASTTC010000452.1, forward strand.
CGACCAGCGGCGTTTCGCTCTCATACTGCATCACGTAGTGCATGAGATACGGCGTCACCTCCGCGCGACCGGGCGCAGCGAACAGCTCCGTATGCTCGTGCGCGAGCAGCACCGGAAAGGCGTCGCGGCACGCATCGGACATGTCGCGCCACGCGGCCGCCAGCGCGCGCCCCTGCTCCGTGCGCTCGTCGTCCTCGCCGCGAAAGCCCTCCGCGTGCACCAGCGCCGACAGCAACTGGTCATCGGGCGCCGAATGGAACAGCCTCGACACAAGGCCGTAGAGCTGCGCGCGCGCCTGGTCTTCGGGCGACGCCGTCGGCACGAATGCGAGCGGCGCGCTCACGGCTTCCTGCCTGCCACGTCGAGGATCGACGCTTCCTTCGTGTTCTGCATCATGTCCACCACGCGGCAGTCGCCGCACATCTGCAGGCGCTTGAGCGCGCCCTCGCCCGAGAACATGGAATGCGCGCCCAGCTTGCCCAGCATGTTGTCCACCATCTGGCGCGTGCCGAAGGGCTTGCCGCAGCTCACGCAGTTGAACGGTTCGGCCTCGTTGAGCGTCACCGGGCTCTTCGCTGCCGCGCCCAGCAGCAGCCGCGGCACGAGGCGGATGGCATCCTCCGGGCAAGTCTTCTCGCACAGGCCGCACTGCACGCAGTTGCGCTCGATGAAGCGCAGGCTCGGCGTCTCGGGAGAATCGAGCAGCGCGCTCTCGGGACAGGCGCCGATGCACGCCTTGCACAGCGTGCAGCTCGCCTTGTTCACGGTCAACGCGCCGAACGGCGCGCCCGCCGGCAGCTCGAGGACGTCCTGCGGGGCGCTTGCGTGCTTCGCCAGGTGCTCGAACTCGAAATCGAGCGTGGTGCGCTTCTCGACGGACAGGTTGAAACTCGCGGCTTTCGCCACGCCTTGCGCGGGCCCGAGCGCCCACAGCGCCATCTCTAGCGCCGCCGAATCCGCCGGCCGCAGGACATGGAAGTGCTTGCCCGAGTAGCCCAGTCCATTGAGGATCGCCTGCGCAAAGCGCATCTGCTCCTCGAGCGCGGCGGCGTAGCCGTCCGGCTTGTCCTTGTCCAGCACGATCGCCACCTGGCTCGCGCCGTAGCACACGGCACCCAGGAGCGCGTCGATGCCGATGGCGGCTGTGTGATAGACGGCCATCGGCAGCACGCGCGCCGGCAGTCCCTTGCCGCCGCGGATCGCGCGGCGGCCCACGCCGTAGGCAAGCTCGCGACCGCGCTCCAGGTCGTGGATCAGCAGGCAGGCATCCTTGCCGCCCGCCTCGTGGTAGGTGCCAAGCAGCGTCTTCAGCCGACGCCCGAAGTCCGGGGCGCGCGGATAGGCGTAGGTCATCGCGCCCGAAGGACACACGGTGGCGCAGCCCCCACAGCCCGCGCACAGGTGCGGGTCGACCTTGACGTGGTCGCCATCGGCGTGGATGGCCCCGGTCGAACACACGTCGAGGCAGCGCGTGCATCCAATCTTGCCTGAGCGTCCGTGCGCACAGATTGCCTCGCGGTACTGGAAGAAGCGCGGCTTCTCGAATTCGCCCACCAGCTGCGCGAGCTGCGCGGCGGCCAGCGCCTGCGAGAGCGGATCGCCCCCCGGTGCGGCGTAGCCCTGCGGCAAATCCGGCTGGGTGAGCAGCGGCTCGCGAGACAGGTCCAGGACCAGGTCGAAGGTCTCGCGGCGAGCGGTGTCGGCACGCGAGAAATCGACGGCCCCGATCGCGCCGCACGCCGCGACGCACTTGCGGTGCGCCTTGCACTTGTCCAGGTCGATCTGGTAGGTGAAATCGATCGCGTTCTCGGGGCACGCGTCGAGGCATGCGTTGCAACGTGTGCACAGTTCCAGGTCGATCGGGTTGTCCTGCCGCCACTCGACCTCGAACGCGCCGAGGTGGCCGCTCACCCGCACCGGCTTGCCCGACCAGACCGGGTAGTTGCGCTCCACGGGCAGCTCGCCGCCTTCGGCGCCCGTGATGAGCACGCTCGGCTCCAGCGTTTGCGCAAGCCGCCGCGCCCAATCGAGCGCCGCCGCGGAGGGCCCGATCACCAGTATCTGTCCGCCCGACTTGTATTCCACGCTCGGCACCGGCTCGGGCTCCGGCAGCGCCGCCATGGCGAGCAGCGCGGCGATCTTCGGCGTCGCGCCGCGCCCTTGCGACGACCAGCCCGCCGTTTCGCGAATGTTGACGAAATCGATCTTCGACTTCGATGCGGCGGCCTCGGCCAGTTCGTTGAACAGCGCCGCCTCCTGCGTGCAGGCCACAAGTACCTCGGGCTCGCCGAGCACGGCCTGGAACAGCCCCGCCTCGCGCCGGCACAGCTCGGTGTGCACCTTGAGCGGCTCGCCGTGCTTCAGCGCCGCCGCGAGCGCCTTGGCGTCCAGCGCCAGGGTGCCGTTGCAGCTGCACAGCTTGATCGTCTTATCCTGCAGCGCCATTGTCTTGCTTCTTCCCGGGTTCCTCGGCCGGCGCCTGGGCGACATCCTCGGACTGCGGCGAGTGCGGCCCCGGGTCCTGCTTTTTCTGTTCTTCGCGCCCGAACAGCGTCGCCTTGGCGTGCTCGAGGCTGGCCATCATCGCCTGCGGGATCGGATCGTCCTGCGAGTAGTCGTCGATATAGATGTCCAGCCCGTCCATGATGTTGAAGTGCGGATCGGAAAACAGCTTCTTCAGCGCGGCCCGCTTCACACCCTCTTCGACTTTCGCGTGCATGAACGCCTTGAAGTCGGATTCGAACGTCAGGCTGTCGGGCGAAGGCAGCGGCGGCGTCGCCGGCTCGGCGGCGGGCTTGGCCGGCGCGGGCGCCGCCGCCGCGTCGAGCTTGCGCCGCGACCAGCGCCGCACGAAGTCTTGCGGATCCTGCGCCATCAGATGCGCGCCCGGTCTTTCGGGCTCTTGAACGATTGCGGCCTGATCTTCTTCTTCGGTTGCGGCCGGTAGTGCCGCTGCACGAAATCGCTCACCCAGTCGAAGATCGGTCGCGGCATGGGCACGCGGTCCACCTGCTCGCCGCCGTCCATCCAGCTGCTCGCTTCGCTGTAGCTCGCCGTGAGGTGCGCAGGCACGGCCCGCTCGTCCTCCATGCGCCAAAGCACGAACACGCTCGGCTCGGCCGTCGAGACATTGAGGAAATAGCCGTCGGCATCGGCCACGCGCAGTTGGAGCTGCATCTGCGGATAGAGCCATTGCCGCAGCCCCGGTTCCTGGTGGCACAGGCGCGGCTCGCCCTCGCCCGCCTCCGGCAACACCGCCTGGGGCTCCCAAACCTCGCTCTGCCAGACGTTCTGCAGCGCGCGGCACTGCATCACCACGGCCACCGGAAACCTCGGTTCTTCCATCCTGGGAACTATAGCTCATATCCTGCGTTTGCTATGATGGCCGACCACCGAGAAACACCATGACGCAAAAGGTTTTTGCCATCCGTTCGTCCCGCAGCCCGGCGCCCGTCCACGACGGACGTTCGCTCGCGGACACACTCGGGCGCGGCTTGCGCGACCTGCGCATCTCGGTCACCGACCGCTGCAACTTCCGCTGCGTGTATTGCATGCCGCGGGAAACGTTCGACCACGACTTCAAATTCCTGCCGCACGAGGAAATCCTCAGCTTCGAGGAGATCGCGCGCCTCACGCGCATCTTCGGCGGGCTGGGCGTGAAGAAGGTCCGCATCACCGGCGGCGAGCCGCTGGTGCGCCGCGACCTGCACCGCCTGGTGGCGATGCTGGCGCAGATCCCGCATCTCGACCTGACGCTCACCACCAACGGCTCGCTGCTCGCCAAGCAGGCGCCCGCGCTCGCGCGCGCGGGCCTGAAGCGCGTCACCGTGAGCCTGGACTCGCTCGACGACGCCACCTTTCGCGCCATCAACGACGCCGACTATCCGGTGGCGCGGGTGCTCGAGGGCATCGACGCGGCGGCCGCGGCCGGCATGGCGCCGATCAAGATCAACATGGTGGTCAAGCGCGGCGTGAACGACGGCCACGTGCTCGACATGGCCGAGCACTGGCGCGGCACCGGCCACATCGTGCGCTTCATCGAGTACATGGACGTGGGCAGCACCAACGGCTGGCGCATGGACGACGTGGTGCCCTCCGCGGAAATCGTGCGAACGATCGGGGAGCGCTACCCGCTCGAGCCCGCCGAGCCCAACTACACGGGCGAAGTCGCCGCGCGCTGGCGCTACACGGACGGCGCCGGCGAGATCGGCGTCATCTCCTCGGTGACGCAGGCGTTCTGCTCGAGCTGCAACCGCCTGCGCCTGTCGGCGGAAGGGTCCCTGTACACCTGCCTGTTTGCCCAGCAGGGCCACGACCTGAAGTGGTGGCTGCGCCACGGCGGCTCGGACGAGGAGATCGTGAACCAGATCGCGGCGCTGTGGCGCGCGCGCGGCGACCGCTACTCCGAGATGCGCACCGCCGAGACGGCGAAGGCGCGCAAGATCGAGATGTCCTACATCGGTGGCTAGGCGCCTGCGACCGGATCTGACCGACGCCGCGAAGCCCGCCACCTTCGAGGTCGAAGCGGTCAACGAACGCGGCGAGATGGTGCCCACCGCCGTCGCCGGCGAGCATCCGCTCACCCTGTACCTCGACAAGAAGGAACTGGTCACGCTGATGACGCTCGGGCACGCGCCCGAGGCGCTGGCCATCGGCTATCTGCGCAACCAGCGCCTGGTTGGCGCGCTGGCGGACATCCGCGCAGTGCAGGTGGACTGGGAAACCGACTCCTGCGCCATCACCACGCGCAAAGGGGTCAAAGACCTGGGGAAGAAGCTGGGCAAGCGCACGGTCACCAGCGGCTGCGGCCAGGGCACCATGTTCGGCAACCTGATGCAGGAGATCGATCAGCTCAAGTTGCGCGAAGACGTGCGGCTCGCCGACGAGCAACTGTTCGTCCTCCTCGAAAGGGTGCGCAAGCACGAAACCATCTACAAACAGGCGGGCGCGGTGCACGGCTGCGCGCTCGCCACGCGCGACGGCGAGATCCTGATGTTCGTCGAGGACGTGGGCCGCCACAACGCGGTGGACGCCATCGCCGGGTTCATGTGGCTGCAGGACCTCGACGGCTCGGACAAGGTGTTCTACACCACCGGGCGGCTCACCAGCGAGATGGTGATCAAGTGCGCGCAGATGGCGATCCCGTTCCTCGTCTCGCGCTCGGGGCTCACGCAGATGGGCTACGAGATCGCGCGCAAGTCCGGCATCACGATGCTCGGTCGCGCGAGCGGCCGCCACTACCTTGC
>DASTTC010000453.1:0-4068 GCA_035760345.1 Burkholderiales bacterium
GAAAGATGCCCGGAAGCAGGATCGCGACGAGGCTGAAGAGATACGCGAGCCCGACGCCGAGGCCGATGAGCGAATACATGTTCAGCCGCCAGCCGCGGATCGAGCGCGCGAACTTGACGAAGAAAGGCCAGCCGACCCACAGTACCACCGGCGTGCCGAGCATGAACTCGACCCAGCCGCGCACGCGCGGCGCGAGGCCGAAGGGCTCCGCGATGCCGACCATTGGCGACATGGCGAGGATCACCAAGGGAATCGAAAGCGCCACGCCGACCCACATGCGGCGCGTCTGGTCGCGCAACTCGCCGCTGTCCTCCTCGGCTGCGCCCACGGGCACGAGCGCCATGCCGCAGATCGGGCAGTCCCCGGGGATGTCCTTCAGCACCTCGGGGTGCATGGGGCAGGTGTACTGCGTGCCCGCGGTCGCCGGCTTCGCTGCCGCGGACGCGTGATGGGTGTGGTGCGCGTGTTCCGCGTGTCCTGCGTAGCGCGCCGGATCCTTGCGGAAGGTCTCCAGGCAATGCCTGGAGCAGAAGTAGTAGCTCGTGCCGTCGTGCTCAAGCGTGCCGGCGGCCTTCGCCGGCTCCACCTGCATGCCACAGACGGGGTCTTTTGCAGCCATGGTCGCTCCCGAGGTTTGCTTGCCGTGCATGCTCGGCCCTCCTACCGTGGGAAGGTCAAGGCCGAAGCGCGATCGGCAGCCACGGCAGCGCGTGCACGCGGTGCTCGAGGATCAGCAGCACAGCCGCGATGGCGATGGTCGCTCAGGCGACGCAATGCGCGTGCGCCTTCGTCGCCCTCCAGAGCTTCGTCCCCACGTAGCCGATGCCCGCGGCGTTGAACGCGAGCCCGACCCAGAAAAGCTCCTGCTGGAACTGCGCCGCGAACGCGACCAGGCCGGTCGCGCCGAGCGCCGGCGCGACGTTTGTGAGGTAGTGCGCGCAGCAGGAGATCATCGCCGCGGTGCATGTCGTCCCCGACGCCGCGATGACGGCGCCCGCCTCCTTCGCGCGGCTCACGACCTCGCGCAACTTGAGAAACAGTGCCACCTGCACGCCGAAGCCCGCGGCGAGCGGCACGATGTAGTACCAGAACTCGGCAAACTGGGAGAGCGTGAAGCTCCAGCCCGAGATGAGCGACAACGCGCCAAAGTAGAGCGCGAGCAGCACGCCGAAGGCGCCGACGCCGAAGCCGGCTGGGCGTGCAATGGCAATGGCCGTGCTCATGGACCAGGCTCTTATTTCAGATTCCAGCGGAATACGCGTGCCGCGCTTTCGCCCGGTCGGCGAATGTGCAGCTCGAATGCGCCCGGCGCGGGTCCCAGCGCCTTGAAGCGCAGCACGCCCTCGCGGTGATGGCCGCCGGGCGGCGCACCCTCCCAGGCGATGGGCGCGTAGCGCGTGCCCCGTGTGTCCACCAGCACCGAGTCCTTCACGAGATCGTCGCTCAGGTCCCGGCTGTGCGTATCGAGGACGATTGCAAACGCCCAGGTGCTCGAGCCCGGCGCGACGTCCTTCGGCGTGACCTTGACCGTGACGCCTGCCGCGTTGCTCGTACGTGCCTCGAGCCCGGCGGCGCCGGCGGCGCCCGCGAATGCGAACGCCGCCACGGCGACAAGGGCGCCGCGAAGCGCCTTCTTGACTGTGGTCATGTCAGCCCCCCAGGTCGCGCCCGCGCGCGTCGAACTCCTGCTTGTCGATCTCGCCGCGCGCATAGCGCTCGCGGAGAATCGTCAATGCACGGTCGCTCTCCGTGCTCCGGCCGCCGGCGCTGCCGAAGAGCCACTTCGCCAGCACCACGATGCCGAGGATGATCAGGAACCACCACAGCACCATGTGCACGATGCCGAACCAACTCCAGCCCCAGCCGCCGCCCCAACCCATCATGTCGCCGTACACGGTCGGCTCCCGCTAGCGCGGACCACGGCCGCGCCCACCTCCGCGCATCTGCTCGCGCTGCTCGGGCGTGAGGACCGCATCGATGCGCTTGCGCGTCTGCAGCGACAGCTCGAACATCTGCTTCTGCGCCTCCGCCATCGCCTCGTAGGACTTGCGTGCGGATTTCTCATCGATGTCGCCGCGACCGAACGCGCCGGACATCGGTCCGCCCTGCGCGTGCATCTTGCCCATCAGATCCCAATGCTTCTGCGCGAACTCCTGCTGGATCTCGGCCATCTTCTCGCGCTGCTCAGCGCTCAGGTCGGGGCCGTATCCATAGCCGCCGTAGCCGCCCATCATTCCCGGGCCCATGCCGCCAGATCCGTAGCCGCCCATCATTCCCGGACCCATGCCGCCAGGTCCGTAGCCGCCCATCATTCCCGGGCCCATGCCACCGTATCTAGGGCCATAGCCCTGGCCGTAGCCGGGACCGTATCCGCCCCCGCCCATCATCCCGGGACCCATTGGTTGTGCGTAGAGCACCGCCGATGCAGCCAGTAGCGCAGCGGCAACAACCAGCAGTTTGCGTTTCATCGTCAACTCCTTGCGGTTAGTCAGCATCAAGAGGGAGTTCGTTCAGCCGGCCCATAGAAGAAACGCGGCTCGTGGAAAACCCTCACGCCAACGATGATCCCCTGACGCGGGACCCGCGTATTGACCAGGATCAACCGAAGCGGGTAGGCGGGAAAACGGCTGGAACGCGCACCGCACCGCTCTCGCGATCGCGGGTGAGAACAAAGACTGAAGCGGGCGGCAGGTTGCAAAGCGCGAAGCCATGTCGCCGCGCGCGCAGGCCCAGCCGGCGCATGACCTCGCCGGCCACCGGGGTCACCGGGCCGTAGGTGAACTGGACGAATGCGCCGTCTTCCGGCATCAACGCAAAGGCACTGGCAAGGATCGAATGCTGCGCTTCGCGGCTCATCGACAGCAGCCCGAGGCCACTCACCACGGCCTGCACCGGCGCCTTGCGCGCGAACGATACGACCTCCGCCATGTGATCCATGCCCCGGGCGTCGCCCCGCACCACCGCCAGGCCCGGAAAGCGCTGTGACAGGTAGCGATGCAGGCTGGGGTTGAATTCGATCGCCAGCAGGTCGTCGACGGCGATGCCTTGCTGCAGCAGAGTGCGGGTGAGCGCGCCGGTGCCGGCGCCCAACTCGATCACACGCCGCGTTTCCGGTGGGATCGCCCGCACCATGCGACGGTTCAGAAAACGGCTGCTCGGCGAGAAGGCAGCGGTCGACAGCGGGCGCGAGAGCCATTGGCGAAAGAAGATCCAGAGCTCCTCGCGGCGCGAGCCGAGTCCGGCATCCACGGCGATGCGCCGCCGGTAGGTGCGCCTGAGCAGCGGTATTGCGACGAATGCCGTCGCCAGCAGCGTGAATACCTGGAGCGCGTCGGAGTACTGGCTCATCGGCGGTATCTGGGGCGCCTCATGATAGCGCGTGTGCCGGGGGAATGCATTGGACCGCCCGCCGGAGGGGTCACTGCGCCTTCTCGATCGAGGTCATCTTAGTACCTCCCGCCATGGTGATGCCCGCCTTCGCCCGCGCCGTAGCCGCGCAGGCGGTTGTAGCGGGCCACCTGCTCATCGGTCAGCAGCGAGCGCATGCGCCGGTGTGTCTCCAGATGCGAAAGACGATACTCGCCTTCGAGCACGGCCGCCGCGCGCACGGCCCCGGCAAGCGCGGCCTCGTCCATTAGTCCGGTAGCGCACAAAGCGTCCAGCGCCCGCAGTACTCGCCAGCCGATCTCTCCGGTCTTGCCGGGCGCGACATGCGCCATGTGCGGCGCGTCGTGCTCCATGCCGGGGAATTTTTTTCATCAGCTCGGCGTGCTTTTTCAGCTCGTTCATTGTACCGAGCACCATCTCGTGCAACACCTGCCCCTTGTTGGCGGCAATGAAGCGCACGACCTCGCCGCGTTTCACCATGATCTCGGACGGCGTGAAGCGCATGGCGTCCGTCCTGTACATCATCGCCTCCCGAGATCCCGCAGCACCTCCCGCGCGCAATTGTGCCCCGGCGCCCCGGTCACGCCGCCGCCGGGATGCGCGCCCGAGCCGCACAGGTACAACCCCGGCACCGGCGTGCGGTAGTCGCCGTGCCCAAGCACCGGCCGCGCCGACCACAGC
>DASTTC010000454.1:0-2795 GCA_035760345.1 Burkholderiales bacterium
GCGGTGGCGCAAATGACATCCAGATCGTCGTGGTTCGGCTTCCAGCTGAGCACTTGCTTGACCTTCGATGCCTCCGCCACCAGCTCTGCCGGATCCCCCGCCCTCCTCCCCCCATCCTCGACCCTCAACTTCTTCCCCGACACCTCCTCCACCATCGCCAGCACCTCGCGCACGCTGTAGCCGCGCCCGTAGCCGCAGTTGAAAGTGTCCGACGCCCCGCCGCCCTCCAGGTAGCGAAGTGCATCCACGTGCGCGCGAGCGAGATCCTCCACGTGGATGTAGTCCCGAATGCAAGTCCCGTCTGGGGTAGGGTAGTCCGTGCCGAAAACGACGACCTTCTCCCGCGTCCCGCACGCCACCTCGCAGGCGACCTTGATCAAATGGGTCGCCTCTCGCGTCGCCTGCCCCAGCGTCCCGTCCAGGCTCGCACCTGCGACGTTGAAGTAGCGCAGGATCACGTTGCGAAAGCCGCGCCCGGCAGAACTCTGTCCAACATCCCGCAGCATCCACTCGGTGACGAGCTTCGAGCGCCCGTAGGGATTGATCGGCCGCAGCTCGGCGGTCTCCGCCACCGGCTGCTTCTCGGGCGTGCCGTACACCGCGGCGCTCGACGAGAACACGAACCGCTCGATGCCCTTTTCCTGGCAGGCGGCGATCAGGTTGCGCGACACGGCGGTGTTGTTGCCGTAGTACTTGAGCGGCTGCTCCACCGATTCCGGAACGATCAGGCTCCCCGCGAAATGCACCACCGCCCCGACGCCGTGCTCCTCGATGAGGCGTCCGACGAGCGGCGCGTCGCCCGCGCTGCCCTCTACGAACGTCGCCTGCGGCGAAACGGCCCAGCGAAAGCCCGTACGCAGATCGTCCAGCACCACCACGAGGTAGCCCGCTGCAATCAGCTGCCGCACCGCGTGCGAGCCGATGTAGCCCGCGCCGCCCGTCACTAGTACCGCGCTTGTCGCCATAAGCCCGTGATTGTATGGGAAACTTGCCGCGCCCCCGCTGAGCGCTGCGCGCGCCGCGTCGGCGAGACGACGAGGATCGTCCTGCGATCAGTCAACCCTGATTTGCGCGATGAGGGCGACGGTCCGCCCGGGCAGCGGATACACCGAGTACCGGTCGGGCGTGAACGGGCTGCGCACCGCGTAAGTGTAGTACCGCTCGTCGGTGAGGTTGTTCACCGCCGCCGCGAGCCGGCCCCAGCGGAAATCGCGCGCGAGCTTCAAGTCGACGACCTGGTAGGCGGGAATCTTCGTGCCCAGCGTGTTCGGCTCGTCGTTGTCCATGTACTGCGCGCTCACCGCGCTCATCGCCATCGACAGCAAGGTGCGCGGCGCAATCTCCCAGGCGATCCCCAGGTTCAGCTTGTGCTCCGGCACCAGCGGCACGTGCCGGCCCGCGATGTCGAGGTTGGTGCCGATGGCGAAGCCGCTGCCCGCGAGCGCGCCCTCGCGAAAGCGGGCGTCGGTGTAGGCATAGCCGCCGTACAGGCGCAGCGCCGGCGCGACGCGCCAGTCGCCGTCGAGCTCCAGCCCGCGCCGCCGCGACGGCGGCAGGTTGGTGTTGCCCACGCCCGGCGTGAACGCATCCAGGTGGATCTCGTCTTCGACGTCGGTCTGGAACAGCGTGCCGCGCAGGCGCGCGCCACGCACGCGCCACTCGGCGCCGAGCTCGTTCGTAAGCGCCACCTGCGGCCGCAGGATCTGGAACTGCGCGGCGAAAAACGCGTCGTTCTCGTAGATCTCGTCCGCGCCCACGAAGCGCAGGCTGCGACCGGCGCGCGCGAACAGCGCCCACGCGGGCGAGAGCGCATGGCGCAGTCCCAATTCCCACGCGTGCTCGCGCTGGCGTTCGGCCGCGGCCGGCGCCTCGCTGCCGAACGCGCCCCCCGGCGCCGCCGGGTCGAATGCATCCGTCGCCCGGTACTCGACCCGCTCCTCGCGCCAGCCGAGCGTGAGCAGGCTCGCGGGCGACAGCTCGACGCGGTCCTGCACGTAAAGCGCTTGCGTGTCGCGGTCGATGCGCACGCGATTGATGGGCCGGCCCGCGTTTTCCGGCCGGTCGCTGCGGCCCGAGTCGTAGCGCCACGAGATCCAGTCTGCGCCGATCGTCAGGCTGTGCCGCCAGCCGGCGAGGACGAACGGCACGCGCAGCCGGGGCGTCAGCGCCGTCATGTCCAGCCGGTCGTTGCGGGTGATGGGAAAGCCGCCCTGGTCGAAGTACGCGCGCTGGTGCTTGTCGCGCCAGTCGGCGCCGAGGTTCAGCTCCGCCTCGCCGATGCGCGTGACGTAGGTTGCGCCGACCCGCTCGCCAGCGCGGCTCGACCAGTCGAGCGGCGTCTGGGCGCCGCGTGGATTGGCCGCGTACTCGTCGAGGCCGATCGACGGCTGGATAGTGCGCGCGCCCGGCAGGCGCAGGTCCTGGCGGTCGGTGCCCAGGCGCAGGTCGAAATAGCTCTCGCCCGGCCCCCAGCGCAGATTGAAGGCCGAATTGCGCTGCAGGTTGCGGTTGTTCTCGCGGTAGCCGTCCGAATCGTAGCCGTGCAGCGTGGCGTTGAGTCCGACTGCGTCGCCTGCATAGCTGCCGTAGAGCTGCCCTTCCCACGTGTCGTAGCTCGCAACCTGCGCCATGGCCTGCGCGCGGCGCCCCTGCTGCAGCGGCGAGCGCGTGATGATGTTCACCACCCCGGCGCTCGCGCCGTCGCCATAGAGCACGCTGCCCGAGCCGCGCAGGATCTCGATCCGCTCGACGGCGGCGAGCGGGATGGCGGCCCATTGCACGCCCGACAGGTCGAT
>DASTTC010000455.1:0-10235 GCA_035760345.1 Burkholderiales bacterium
CACGGCAACCGGACGTACCTCCTGCAGGACGCCAACGGGCAGATCGTCGAGACGCACTCGGTGTCCGCTGGGCTCGATTATCCGGGGGTCGGACCGGAACATGCGTGGCTGAAGGACGCCGGCCGCGCGGAGTACGTGGCGATCACCGATGACGAGGCACTGAAGGGCTTCCAGGATCTATGCCAGCTCGAAGGCATCATCCCGGCGCTGGAGTCCGCGCACGCAGTCGCCTACGCCGCCAAGATCGCGCCCTCGATGCCGAAGGACAAGGTACTGCTCGTGAATCTCTCCGGGCGCGGCGACAAGGACATGCAGACCGTCGCCGACCGCATGGGAATCAAGCTCTGATGTCGCGCATCGCCGGGCGCTTCGCCGAACTGAAGGCCGCCGGGCGCAAGGCGCTCGTCATGTTCGTCACCGCTGGCGATCCGGAACCGGCGCTCACGGTACCGCTGATGCACGCGCTTGCCGAGTCGGGTGCCGACATTCTCGAAATCGGTGTGCCGTTTTCCGACCCGATGGCCGACGGCCCCGTGATCCAGCGCGCGTCCGAACGGGCCCTGGCCCACGGCGTGAGCTTGGGCGACGTTCTCGACATGGCGCGCGCGTTTCGCGCGAAGGACGGCGACACGCCGATCGTGCTCATGGGTTACGCCAACCCGATCGAGGCGATGGGCGTCGACAAGTTCGTCGCCGCGGCAAAGGCGGCGGGCGTCGACGGCCTGATCGTGGTTGACTACCCGCCCGAGGAGTGCGGCCCGTTCGTCGAGCTGTGCGGCAAGGCGGGCATCGACTGCATCTTCCTGCTGGCACCGACTTCGACCGACGCGCGCATCCGCGAGGTGGCGCGCGCCGGCAGCGGCTTTGTCTACTATGTGTCGTTGCGCGGCGTGACCGGGGCGGGGCACCTGGATGCCGACGAGGTGCTCGCGCGGCTGCCGAGGATCCGCGCCGCGACCCGCTTGCCGCTGGCCGTGGGCTTCGGCATTCGCGACGCCGAATCGGCACGCCGCATCTCGCGCGGGGCGGACGCCGTGGTGATCGCGAGCCGCCTGATTCAGGAGCTGGAAGCGGTGCCGCCGGCGCAGGCCGTGGAGTGCGCCCGGGCATTCGTGAAGCCGATCCGCAAGGCGCTCGACGCATGAGCTGGCTGCAAAAGCTCCTGCCGCCCAAGATCCAGCGCAGCTCCGCGCCCAGGCGCGCGGTTCCCGAGGGCCTGTGGACCAAGTGCCCGGCCTGCGACGCCGTGCTGTACAGCACCGACCTGGAGAAGAACCTCAACGTGTGTCCCAAGTGCGGCTTTCACCAGCGCATCGGTGCGCGGGCCCGCCTGGACGCGCTGCTCGACGCCGACGGCCGCTTCGAGATCGGCGCCGAAGTCCTGCCGGTCGACAGCCTGAAGTTCCGCGATTCGAAGAAGTACACGGAGCGCCTGCTCGAGGCGGAGGCGCAGTCCGCGGAGTCCGAGGCGATCGTGGTGATGCAGGGTGCGATCAAGTCGCTCGGCGTGGTGGTGGCCGTGCACGAGTTCGACTTCATGGCGGGCACCATGGGTTCGGTGCTGGGAGAGCGCTTCGTGCGCGGCGTGCGCGTAGCCATCGAGCAGAAGCTGCCGTTCATCGTGGTCACGGCGAGCGGTGGCGCGCGCATGCAGGAGGGCTTGCTGTCGCTCATGCAGATGGCCAAGACGACGGCCGCCCTGACCGACCTGGCCGCGCGCAGGCTGCCGTTCATCTCCGTACTGACCGATCCGACCACGGGCGGCGTGTCGGCGAGCTACGCGATGATCGGCGACCTGGTGATCGCCGAGCCCAAGGCGCTGGTCGGATTCGCCGGGCCGCGCGTCATCGAGCAGACGGTGCGCCAGAAGCTGCCGGAGGGTTTCCAGCGCGCCGAGTTCCTGCTGGACAAGGGCGCGCTCGACATGATCGTCGACCGGCGCCAGCTCAGGGACAAGCTGGCGACGCTGCTCGCGCTGCTACAGGGGATCGTGGTCGACCAGCCTTCGTGATCGCGCGCACGCTCGCGCAGTGGCTGGACTACATCGGACGGCAGCATCCCGACGCCATTGCGCTCGGGCTGGACCGCGTGCGCGAGGTCCTCGGGCGCCTCGATGCCGCCATCGCCTGCCCCGTCATCACGGTTGCGGGCACCAATGGCAAGGGCTCGGTATGCGCGATGCTGGAGAGCATCCTGCGGGCTTCGGGCAGGCGGGTGGGGCTCTATACCTCGCCGCATCTCCTGCGCTACAACGAGCGCGTCCGGATCGACGGCCGCGAAGTCGGCGACCAGCCGTTGAGCGATGCCTTCGCCAGCGTGGAGCAGGCCCGGCGAGGCGTCCCGCTCACCTATTTCGAGTTCGGCACGCTGGCGGCATTGCGGCTGTTCGCCGATCAGGCGCCGGATGCGCTGGTGCTGGAAGTGGGCCTGGGCGGGCGCCTGGACGCCGTCAACGTGCTCGATGCCGATTGCGCGGTGATCACCGGCGTGGCACTGGATCACATGGACTACCTCGGCGCGACGCGCGAGGACATCGGCCGGGAGAAGGCCGGCATTTTCCGGCCCGCCCGCCCGGCCGTCGTCGCGGACCCCGACCCGCCTGCGAGCGTGCAGGACGTGGCGGAACACGTTGGGGCGCACCTGCTGCGCCTGGACCAGGAATTCGGCTATCGAGAGCATCCGGGCCAGTGGGATTACTGGGGACCGGGCGGCAGGCGCGCCGCGCTGGCGTACCCCGCGTTGCGCGGCGCGCGCCAGGTGCGCAACGCTGCCGCGGCCCTGGCGGCGCTCGATGCCCTGCACGAGCGCCTGCCAGTGAGCATGCAGGACGTGAGGCGCGGCCTTGCGCAGGTCACGCTTGCAGGCCGCTTCCAGGTGTTGCCGGGCAGGCCGCGGATCGTGCTCGACGTAGCGCACAACCCCGAGGCCGCGCAGGCGCTGGCCGCGAATCTCGGCGCATCGGGATTCGCCGCGCAGACGATTGCCGTCTTCGGCATGCTGCGCGACAAGGACATCGCCGGGGTCGTGCGTCAGATCGCGCCGCGCGTCACCCGCTGGCACCTGGCGTCGCTTGGCGGGCCCCGCGGCGCGAGTGCGTCCGATCTGGCGCGCGCCTTGGCGGCCGAAGGCGTGCCGGCGCCGCGGGTGGCGCATCCGAACCCTGCGGCGGCACTGGAGGCCGCGCGCAGGGAGGCAGGCGAGAATGATAAAATCGTCGCATTCGGATCCTTCCTCACCGTCGCCGAAGTGATGCAGTCGCTTGCGGCCCCCGGAAGCGGCGCCGCTCTCCATGCCTGAAGCTCAAGACGTCAATACGCTGAAGCGCCGCGGACGGCGACGCGTGGTCGGGGCCATCGCGCTGGTGCTCGTCGCGGTCATCATCCTGCCCTGGATCTTCGATCCGCAGCCGCAGCAAAGTCCGCCGGTCAGCGTGCGCATTCCCAACGAGGACGAGTCCGCCTTCAAGCCCAAGCCCGTACCCCGGCCGCCGCCGGTCGCAGCGCCCAAGGCCACGGCACCCGAGCCCAAGCCGGCTGCCACGGCCCAGCCCAAGCCGCAGCCGGAGGACTCGGAACGCGCGCGCGCCGAGGCGGCACTCGCCAATGCGATGGAATTCTTCGTACCGGTGGGGGCGTACGCAAAGCCGGACGGCGTGACGGCCAAGCTGAAGGCGGCCAGGATCCCGTATTTCACCGAACCCGTGGCGACCGCCGCGGGCACCGTGATGCGGGTGCGCGCCGGGCCGTTCCGCAATCGCGAGGCGGCGGAGCGGGCGCACAAGCAGATCAGGGCCCTGGGCTTCAAGCCGGGCAGCGTGGCAAGCCGTTCCTGAGATGACCTGGCTCGATTACGCGATTCTGGTGGGGCTCGTGGTGTCGGTGGCGTGGGGCGCGTGGCGCGGCCTGGTCCGGGAAGTGATCTCGGTCGCAGCCTGGGTGCTCGCATTTCTCGGCGCCAACTACTTTGGCGCCCCGCTCGCCGAAGTCCTGCCCGATTCGGTGCCGACGCCCGAGTTGCGCATCCTCATCGGGTTCGTCGCGGTATTCGTCGTCATACTCGCGGTGTGCACGCTGGTGGGGCAGTTCCTGCGCAAGCTGGTCAAGATCGCGGGGCTGGGGGAACTCGATCACGTGCTGGGCGGCATGTTCGGCGTGGCGCGCGCGTTGGTCATCCTGCTCGCCTTCGCCATCGTCGCCGGGCTCACCGCATTCCCGCGCCAGAGCGCGTGGCGCGATTCGGTGTGCGGCCCGCCGATGGGGCGCGCGGCGCTCGCGCTGCGGCCCTGGCTGCCGCAGGCACTCGGCGAGCGCCTGCGCTATCATTGACCCTTAATCACACCGCGAGGCGGCTCCCATGTGCGGGATCCTCGGCATCGTAGCGCGCTCGCCCGTCAACCAGATGCTGTACGACGGGCTGCTGCTGCTGCAGCATCGCGGCCAGGACGCGGCCGGCATCGTCACCGCCGAACGCAAGTCCTTTCACATGCAAAAGGGCAACGGGCAGGTGCGCGACGTGTTCCGCACGCGCAACATGCGCTCGTTGCCCGGCAACATCGGCGTGGCCCATTGCCGCTATCCGACCGCGGGCTCGGCGTTCAACTCGGCCGAATCGCAACCCTTTTACGTCAATTCGCCCTTTGGCATCGTGCTCGGGCACAACGGCAACCTCACCAACGCGGACCAGCTGAAGGAGGAGATGTTCCGTCAGGACCTGCGGCACATCAACACCAACTCCGACTCGGAAGTGCTGTTGAACGTGCTGGCGCACGAACTGGAAAAGACCTCCGTGAAGCTGCGGCTCGATCCGCAGACCATTTTCCGCGCCGTGGCCAACGTGCACCGGCGCTGCCGCGGCGCCTATGCGGTGATCGCCATGATCGCCGGCTATGGCGTGCTGGCGTTTCGCGATCCCTACGGCATCCGCCCGGCCGTCATCGGCTACAAGGAAACCGGTCAGGGGGCGGAGTACATGGTGGCCTCGGAGTCGGTGGCCGTCGACGCGATGGGGTTTCGCCTGCTGCGCGACGTCGCGCCGGGCGAGGCCGTGCTGATCGACGAGGAGGGCAACTTCCACAGCCAGCAGTGCGCGCCCGCGACCTCGCTCAATCCGTGCATCTTCGAGTACGTGTACCTGGCACGGCCGGATTCGGTGATCGACGGCGCGTCCGTGTACGAGGCGCGCCTGGTGATGGGCGAGAAGCTGGCCGAGCGGATCGCGCGCAGCTACCGTCATCTGGATATCGACGTGGTGATCCCGATCCCGGACTCGAGCCGGCCTTCGGCGCTGCAACTGGCGCAGGGGCTCGGCCTGCCGTACCGCGAGGGCTTCGTCAAGAACCGCTACATTGGCCGCACGTTCATCATGCCCGGACAGGCGGTGCGCCGGCGCTCGGTGCGCCAGAAGCTCAATACCATCGGTGTCGAGTTCAAGGGCAAGAACGTGCTGCTGGTCGACGACTCCATCGTACGCGGCACCACCAGCGGCGAGATCGTGCAGATGGCGCGCGAGGGCGGCGCGCGCAAGGTGTATTTCGCCTCGGCCGCGCCACCGGTGCGTTTTCCGAACGTCTACGGCATCGACATGCCGACGCGCTCCGAGCTGATCGCGGCGCACCGCAGCGAGGACGAGGTGTGCCGCGAGATCGGCGCCGATGCGCTGATCTACCAGGAGCTCGAGGCGCTGAAGGACGCGGTGCGCCAGGTCAATCCGAAGCTGAAGAGCTTCGAGACCTCGTGCTTCGACGGGCAGTACATCACCGGCGACGTCACCAGCGACTACCTGCACGCCATCGAGGTGCGGCGCGACGCCGCACGCGATTCGGGCGAGGACAGCGACAGCGCCCAGCTCGACCTCAATCTGGTCACCGCCCAGTGAATTTGCTATAGTGCGTTTCGCGCCGATTTGAGCCACAGCTTGCGGGCGCGTTAAAAATACTGCTAAAGCGTGCCGAGAAGCCCGGTCCGCTTAGTGTGCGAAAGGACCGGGTTTTTTTATGGCGAAACAGTTCGAGCAGTCCACGCTGGGGGTGCGCGCGGGCCAGCAGCGCACCGCGTTCCAGGAACATTCCGAGGCTTTGTTTCTCACGTCGAGCTTCGTGTTCGACAGCGCGCAGCAGGCCGCGGCCCGTTTCACCGGCGGCGACGAGGGCTACGTCTACTCGCGCTTCACCAACCCGACCGTGACCATGTTCCAGGACCGCCTGGCGGCGCTCGAGGGGGCGCAATCCTGCGTGGCCACCGCTTCGGGGATGTCGGCGATCCTCGCCATGTCCATGGCCCTGCTGAAGGCAGGCGAGCACGTAGTTTGCTCGAACGCGGTGTTCGGCGCCACGGTGCAGCTCTATGCCACGATCCTGTCGCGCTTCGGCATCGAGACCACGTTCGTGTCTCCCACCAGGATCGAGGACTGGCAACGCGCCGTGCGGCCGAAGACGAGGCTGTTGTTCCTGGAAACGCCGTCCAATCCTCTGAGCGAGATCTCCGATGTCGCTGCGCTTGCCGCGGTGGCGAAGAAGGCCGGCGCGGTGCTCGCGGTCGACAATGCCTTGTGTACGCCGGTACTGCAGCGCCCGCTCGAGCTCGGCGCCGACCTGGTCATTCATTCGGCCACCAAGTATCTCGACGGCCAGGGCAGGGTGCTGGGCGGCGCAGTGCTCGGTGCGAAAGGACCGGTGATGGACGGCGTGTTCGGCTTCTTGCGCACGGCCGGCCCGACGCTCTCGGCGTTCAACGCCTGGGTGATCCTGAAGGGCATGGAGACGCTCGAGCTGCGCATGTTCGCGCAGTCGGAGCGCGCGCTGGAGCTCGCGCGCTGGCTGGAAGGACACCCCAAGGTGGCCAAAGTGCACTACCCGGGCCTGGCATCGCATCCGCAGCACGCGCTCGCGATGCGCCAGCAGCGCGCCGGCGGCGCCGTGGTGTCCTTCGAAGTGAAGGGCGGCCGTGAGGCCGCCTGGAAGGTGATCGACTCGACCCGGATGATTTCGATCACCGGCAATCTGGGGGACGTGAAGACGACGATCACCCATCCGGCGACCACGACCCACGGCCGCATCACGCCCGAGGCGCGGGCCGCCGCGGGGATCACCGATGGGCTGGTCCGGGTCGCCGTAGGCCTGGAAGCGGTCGAGGACGTGAAGAAGGATCTGGCGCGCGGACTGGGCTAGGCCGGACGTCTTAAAGAAAAAGGACCCTCGCGGGTCCTTTTCCACTCCTCTTGACTGCAGGCTTACTTGTTGTTGCCGCCCTGCCGGCCCGGGTTGCCCGGTGTGCCGCCGAGTTCATCGTTCGTACGGGGGGAGCCGACGAAGGGATTGGAACCGTGCCCGTCCTGGTTCGAGTTGCCCGGATCGCAGTTCTCGGGCCCGTTGCCCACGCCCTGGTTGCACTTGCTCTGCGATTTGCCGCCACGGCCGCCGGCCTCGCAGCCGAGGAAGGCCACATCGGTCAACGTCACCGCCGCTTTGGCCAACGCCCGACCCTCAGCCGGTGTTCCTGGCGCGGTACCGGTCATGGTGATGGCCGCACCCGCGAGGATGGTTCCTTTGAATTCCGAATCCGTCATCGTCGCGGCCGCATCGACCCACCATGTCACATTGCACGCCTCCGCGCCGCCTTCCATGGCCACCGAGAAATTGGTGCCCGTGAGGGCGCCGGGGGCGAGGGTCCCGATCTTGAACAGCCAGGTATCGGTCGAGCTTCCGACGAGCGTCAACGTCCCCGTAAGGGTCGCCGCTGCATCGAAGCAGTAAGTGCCGGGTGTAAGTGTGACGCCTGCCAGGGTGCCCGTGAGGACGCTGTCGCAGGATTGGCCCGCGAGCGCGTCGTACGCGTCGTTGAAGTCTTTTACAACATTAGCGGAGACCGGCGCGATGACCGTCCCCGTAATCGTGCAAATGGTTTGCGTGACCGAGGCCTCGAAGCCGGAGGAGCCCACGTCTCCGTCGATGCTGGACCGGGTACAGGTGACCGCCCCTCCATGATCGGGCGCCGCACTCAGGACCGCGAAATCCGACGCCGCACCCAGGTCTGTCGCCTGCGCGAATGCCGCCTGGGTGAGCAGCGCCAGCAAACCGGCCAGGAGATATTTCAGACAAGAGTTCATTGCGTCACCTCGACTGTCGTTTCTTTCCACGACTGGAGCCGCCCCACCACGGTTGCGGACCCCGTCGTCAGCGCAGTTATGCGCCTTTCACGGCAGGTGCACTGTGCGTTCGCGTACAAACCGGCCGTGCGCCAGCAGCGCACCGGCGGCGCCATCGTCTCGTTCGAAGTCAAGGGCGGCCGCGAGCCCGCCTGGAAGGTGATCGACTCGACGAAGCTCATCTCGATCACCGGCAACCTGGGGGACGTGAAGACGGATCTGGCGCGCGGACTGGGCTAGGCCGGCGGCCGGTGCCTCCCGAGGCATAAGGCGCAAGCCAGGGCGATCACCCCGCCGAGCCCCAGCGCCGCGAAGCCAAGGCCCCAGGCAAGCGCCGGGCCGCCGCCGGCCGCGGCCGCGCTGTCGAGCACCAGCCCGAGCGCGAGGGGCGCGACCGCGCCGGCGCCGAATCCCGCCAGTCCCCGCCAGGCGAGCACGGCGCCCAGATAGCCTGGCCGCACCGCTTCCGAGATCGCCGCCGTCAGCACCGGCGAGTCGCCGAGCGTGACGAACGCGTAGGCGAGCGCTATCGGGATGAGGACGATCGAGGGCGCGTGGATCAGCCAGCCGATGATGACGGAGACGGCAGCGCCGGCGGCTGCGAGCGCGACCAGCACCGGGCGCCGTCCCACGCGGTCCGAGAGGCGCCCCATCGTGAATGCGGCGATGGCACCGAACAGATGCAGGGTGCCGGCCAGATAGGCGCCCGAGACAGTGGCGCCGGCCGCGGCCGCGCCTTTGAGCGCGAATCCCGCAGCGAGGAACGCCGGGACCCAGGCCCACATGCCGACCACCTCCCAGGAATGGCCGGTGTAGCCCGCGATCAGGAGCCGCGAATCGCGGTTGCGCGCGATCTCGTCGCTCAAGCGCAGCTCGCCGGAGCGCGGGTGGACGCGGTGCGCGAAGGGCATGAGGGCGGCGACCAGCAGGACCGCGCCCACCGCCGGCAGGAGGCCGCTCAGCACGAAGGCGCTCTTGAAGCCGCCGACCGCGACGCCCAGTCCGGCCAATCCGAGCGAGGCGGCGTAGCCCGCCGAGGTCGAGGCGATGAGCCAACCCATGGCGTTGCCACGTGCCTGCGGCTCGACCTCGTCCGACAGCACCATGATGAGCGGCGTGTAGACGCCGCCCTGGGCGAGGCCGACCAGGCCGTAGAGGACGATTGCCGAGCCCCAGTCATGCGCGAAAAATCCGAACGCCGCGCTCGTCGCGGCGGCGGCGATCGCCGAGCCGACCACCATGCGCTTCGCCCCGAAATGGTCCGCGGCCCAGCCGAAGCCGAACACCGACAGCGCGTAGCACAGGGTGAAGCTCGAGACGAGCGCGCCGGCGGCCGTCGCGGTGAGCGACCAGTCCCGCATGAGGAGCGGAATGACCGCGGCGACGGTCATGAAGGTCGCGAACAGAAACACCCGCGCGACGCAGATCGCGAGCAGGCGTCCCGGGGTCAATACGAAACCAGCCGCGGACCGGCGTCGTCGATCGACAGATACCCCCCGCGCTCGTACCAGTCCGGCAGCACCCAGCGTTCGCATCGCCTGCCGTCCACTTCGAGCGCATGGCGGGCCGGCCGGTGCGTGTGGCCGTGCACCAGCCGCGTCAGGCCGTGCGTGCGCAGGGCTTCGCGTACCGCTGCATCGTTCACGTCCATGATCTCCGCGGGCTTGGCGCTGATCACTTCCTTGCTCTTTTCGCGCAGCACCTGCAATGCCGAGCGCCGCTGCGCAATGGACTGGGCGAGGAACGCCTGCTGCCAATCGCGCGAACGCGCGGTGCGGCGCCAGTCCTGGTAGTCGTGGTCATCCGTGCACAAGGTATCGCCGTGCATCAGCAAGGTGCGCGTGCCGCCGATCTTCTCCACCGCGGGGTCTTCGAGCAGGCGCGCGCCGCTTGCTGCGCCGAAGCGGCGGCCGATGAGGAAATCGCGGTTGCCGTGCATGAAGGCTATGCCTACGCCGCGCTTTGCCAGCTGGCCCAGTGCCGCGGCGACGCGCCGCGCCAGCGGATCGCCGTGCGTCGCGTCCAGTTCGTCGTCGCCGATCCAGTACTCGAACAGGTCCCCCAGGATGTACAGCGCCGCCGCACGGGACGCC
>DASTTC010000456.1:0-9101 GCA_035760345.1 Burkholderiales bacterium
CGGGTCGGGGACGCAAACCCGCGCTTGGGCAGGCGGCGCTGCAGCGGCATCTGGCCGCCCTCGAAGCCGACCTTGTGGTACCCGCCGGAGCGGGCGCGCTGGCCCTTGTGGCCGCGCCCCGCGGTCTTGCCCCACCCCGAGCCGCCACCGCGGCCGACGCGATGGCGCGACTGCTTCTCGCCCGCCGCCGGTTTCAGACTGTTCATGCGCATGCGCCTATCCTTCCACTCTGACGAGGTAAGCAACCTTCTCGATCATGCCGCGTACGGCCGGCGTGTCCGCCAGTTCCACGGTCTGGCGGATCTTGCGCAAACCCAGGCCGCGCACCGTCGCGCGGTGCGTCGCGTCGCAGCCGGCCGTGCTCTTCATGAGCTTTACCTTGATTTTCGTGTCCGCCATGGCCGCCCTCAAGAAAGGATTTCCTCGACCTTCTTGCCGCGCTTGGCGGCGATCTCGGCCGGCGTGCTCATCGACTGCAGGCCCTGCAGCGTCGCGCGCACCACGTTGTAGGGGTTGGTCGAGCCGAAGCACTTGGCGAGCACGTTGGTGACGCCCATCACCTCGAACACCGCGCGCATCGGACCGCCGGCGATGATGCCCGTGCCTTCATGCGCGGGCTGCATCAAGACCTTGGCCGCGCCGTGCCGGCCGATGACCGCGTGGTGCAGCGTGCCGCTCTTGAGCTTCACCTTGAAGAGCTTTCTGCGTGCTTCTTCCATCGCCTTTTGAACCGCCACGGGCACTTCGCGCGCCTTGCCCTTGCCCATGCCGATGCCGCCGTCGCCGTCGCCGACCACGGTCAGCGCGGCGAAGCCGAGCACGCGACCGCCCTTGACCACTTTGGTGACGCGATTCACCGATACCATCTTCTCGCGCAGGCCGTCGGTGCGTTCCTCGCTCTGCTGCATTCTGGGCTTCATTTTCGCCATGGCGTGTCCTTAGAACTTGAGGCCGCCGGCACGCGCGGCTTCGGCGAGCGCCTTGACGCGCCCGTGGTAACGGTAGCCGGCGCGGTCGAACGCGACGCTCTCGATGCCGGCTTGCTTGGCTTTCTGCGCGATGCGCGCACCCACCATCTCGGCCGCCTTGCGATTGCCGCCCGCCTTGATCTGCGCGCGCACTTCCTTCTCCACGGTGGACGCCGCCGCCAGTACGCGGTCGCCCGCGCTGGAGGTGATCTGCGCGTAGATATGGCTGTTCGTGCGGTGCACGGTCAGGCGCACAGCCCCGATCTCGCGGATCTTGAGGCGCGTCTGGCGGGCTCGGCGCAGGCGCGCTGGGTTCTTGTCTGGCATGTGCGTACTCCGCTACTTCTTCTTCGTTTCTTTAAGCACGATCTGCTCGTCGGCATAGCGCACGCCCTTGCCCTTGTAGGGCTCGGGCGGCTTGCTGTCGCGAATCTCCGCGGCCACCTGGCCGACGAGCTGCTTGTCGATGCCGCTGACGATCACCTCGGTCTGCGTCGGCGTGACCACCTTCACGCCCTTGGGCATCTGGTGCACCACCGGGTGGGAGAAGCCCAGGGTCAGATTGAGCTTGTCGCCCTGCGCCTGGGCACGGTATCCCACGCCCACCAGCGCCAGCTTCTTCTCGAAGCCCTTGGAGACGCCGGTCACCATGTTGGCCACCAGCGCGCGCAGGGTGCCCGACATGGCCACCGCGTGCTGGGAATTCCCCAGCGCCTTGCATACCAGGGCCTCGCCCTCCTTCTGGATGCCGACATTCGGATCGAGCGGACGCGCCATCGTGCCCAGCGGGCCCTTGACGGAAATGCTTCCCGTGCCGAGCGTCACTTCGACGCCCTTGGGCAGCGGAATCGGAAACTTGGCAATGCGGGACATGGCGCGTGCTCCCTCAGGCCACGATGCAGAGCACTTCGCCGCCGACGCCGTCGGCGCGCGCTTTGCGATCCGTCATCACGCCCCGCGAGGTCGACAGGATGGCCACGCCCAGGCCATTCATGACGCGCGGGATGTCGTCGCGGCCCTTGTAGACGCGCAGGCCCGGCTTGGAAATGCGCTCCAGGCGTTCGATGACGGGCCGGCCGGCGTAGTACTTGAGCCCGATATCCAGCGCCTTGGCGGGCTTCTCGTCGCGTACGGCGAAGTCCTCGATGTAGCCTTCGTCCTTGAGCACCTTGGCGATGGAAATCTTGAGCTTGGAGCAGGGCATGCTGACCTCCGTGTGCCCGACCATCTGGGCGTTGCGGATGCGGGTCAGCATGTCTGCGATCGGATCGGTCATGCTCATGCGCGATACTCCTTACCAGCTCGCCTTGATCACGCCCGGCACTTCGCCGCGCAGCGCGAGCTCTCGCAGCTTGTTGCGCCCCAGGCCGAATTTCCGGTACACGCCGCGCGGCCGGCCCGTGATCGCACAACGATTGCGCAGCCGCGTCGGCGAGGCGTCGCGCGGCAGCTTCTGCAGCGCCAGGCGCGCCGCCTCGCGCTCTTCGTCCCCCGTCTTGGGGTCGCGCAGCGCCTCGAGCAGCGCCAGGCGTCGGACCTTGAACTTGGTCACGGTCAGACGGCGCTTTTTGTCACGGAGTTTGACGGACAGCTTGGCCATGCGCGGATCCCTCAGTGCTTGAACGGGAAGCGGAACGCGGCGAGCAATGCCTTCGCCTCGTCGTCCGTCCTCGCCGTGGTCGTGATTGCGATATTCATGCCCCGGAGCGCGTCGACCTTGTCGTACTCGATCTCCGGAAAGATGATCTGTTCCCTGATGCCAAGGCTGTAGTTGCCCCGACCGTCGAATGCACGGTTCGACACGCCGCGGAAATCGCGGATGCGCGGAATGGCGATGTTGACCAGCCGGTCGAGGAATTCATACATGCGCGCGCCGCGCAACGTCACCATGCAGCCGATGGGATACCCCGCGCGCAGCTTGAAGTTCGCGATCGAGCGGCGCGCCTTGGTGATCACGGGCTTCTGGCCGGCGATCTTGGTCATGTCCGCCACCGCGTTGTCGAGCGTCTTTTTGTCGCCCACCGTCTCGCCCACCCCCATGTTGAGGGTGATCTTGCGGATGCGCGGCACCTGCATGGCAGTCTTGTAGCCGAACTTCGTCACCAGTTCGGGCACCACCTTCTCGCGGTAGTGGGCCGCGAGGCGCGCCGGCGGCACCGGCTGGGTCGGCCTGGCCGGCCTTTCGGCGGCCTTGGTCGGTGCCGGCTTGGCCGGCTTGGCCGCCTTGACCGGCTTCGGCTCCGCCGCTTCCTGGGGCTTGCCGGCCTTCTCGCTTTTCGGGTTCTTGTCCTTCGCCATCTGCCTCACCTTATACGTCGACCTGCTCGCCGTTCGACTTGAAAACCCTGACCTTGCGGCCGTCCGCCAGCGCCTTGACGCCGATCCGGTCGGCCTTCTGCGTCGCTGGATTGAACAGCGCGATGTTCGAAACGTGGATCGGCATGTCCTTGTCGACGATACCGCCCGTGAGGCCCTTCATGGGATTGGGCCGCTGGTGCTTCTTGACGCGGTTGATCCCTTCGACCACCAGGTGCTCGTCGCCCACGCGGCGCAGCACGGTGCCGCGCTTGCCCTTGTCGCGGCCGGTGATGACGACGATCTCGTCGCCTTTGCGGATGCGTTGCATGGTTATCTTCCTGTGGAACCGCTCAGAGGACTTCCGGCGCCAGCGATACGATCTTCATGAAGCGCTCGGTGCGCAGCTCGCGCGTCACGGGACCGAAAATACGCGTGCCGATCGGCTCGAACTTCGGCGTCAGCAGCACCGCGGCATTGGAATCGAAGCGGATCAGCGAACCGTCGGCGCGACGCACGCCCTTGGCCGTGCGCACCACCACCGCGTGGTAGATCTCGCCCTTCTTGACGCGTCCGCGCGGCGCCGCATCCTTGACGCTGACCTTGATCACATCGCCGATACTGGCGTAGCGGCGCTTGGAGCCGCCGAGCACCTTGATGCACATGACCGCGCGCGCGCCCGTGTTGTCGGCCACGTCCAGTATCGACTGCATCTGAATCATCGGTAACTCTCCATCCAACTTGCACCGCGCACATCGGCGTGGGCAGTTTTGGACCCCGTACGGGGCGAAGGGGCGCGAATTCTAGCGCGAATCGAGCGCCCAAGGCAACGTCAAACCGCTTTGGCCTTCTCCACCAGGCGCGTCACGCGCCAGGACTTGGTGCGCGAGATCGGCCGGCATTCGGAGATCTCCACCAGGTCCCCCTGGCGTACCTCCGCGTCTTCCACGTGGGCGTGATACTTCTTCGACAGCGTGATGGTCTTGCCCACCACCGGGTGCTTGACCCGGCGCTGGACCAGCACCGTCACGGTTTTCTGCATGCGATCGCTGACGACGCGCCCCTGGAGGGTGCGCGTGCGGGCCACTTGCGGCGCCTGTGTCGCTGGCTGGTTCATTTGCCCGCTTTCTCCTTCAGTACGGTGCGCACGCGCGCAATGTCGCGCCGCACCTTCTTGATCTGGCTGGTATTGCTGAGCTGCTGGGTCGCCACCTGCATGCGCAGGCCGAACTGTGCCTTGAGCAGTTCGTTCAGCTCCTTGTGCAACTCATCCCCGTTCTTGGCGCGTAGTTCGCTAGGTTTCATGGCTTACCCCAGCATCCGGTGCACGAAAATGGTCTTGAACGGCAATTTCGCGGACGCCAGCGCGAAGGCTTGCTTGGCGATCGCGGCGTCCACGCCGTCCATCTCGTAGATGATCTTGCCGGGCTGGATCTCGCAAACGAAGTACTCCGGATTGCCCTTGCCATTGCCCATGCGCACCTCAGCGGGCTTCTGCGAGATCGGCTTGTCGGGGAACACGCGGATCCAGATACGGCCGCCGCGCTTGATGTGCCGCGACAGTGCGCGCCGCGCGGCCTCCAGCTGGCGCGCCGTCAGCCGTCCGCGCCCGACCGCCTTCAATCCGTACTCGCCGAACGACACCTTGTTGCCGCGCGTCGCCACGCCCGTGTTGCGGCCCTTTTGCTGCTTTCTGTACTTCGTGCGTGCCGGTTGCAGCATGGCTTACTCCTTCTTGTCCCCGCCGTCGTCCTTGACGATCTTTCTCGCGCGCTTCACCGTGGTCTTGGGCGCGGCGGACGCGGGCTTCTTCGCCTTCGACTCGCCCTCGGGCTTCGCCTTGGCAGGGGCGCGCCGGCCGCCCGGGCGCGGCACCGGCTTCTTGGCCCGCTTCGGCTCTGCCAACGCCTCCGAGGGCGCCGCGGCCGGCAGCGCGGCCGGCGACTGCGCCGCCTGGGCCTCGGCTTTCGTCATCACCTCGCCCTTGTAAACCCACACCTTGATGCCGATCACGCCATAGGTGGTCTTCGCCTCGCCCATGCCGTAATCGATCTCGGCGCGCAGGGTATGCAAGGGCACGCGCCCTTCGCGGTACCACTCGGTGCGAGCGATCTCGATGCCGTTCAGGCGCCCCGCGCTCATGATCTTGATGCCCTGCGCGCCCAGCCGCATGGCGTTTTGCATGGCGCGCTTCATGGCGCGCCGGAACATGATGCGCTTCTCGAGTTGCTGGGCGATCGAATCGGCGATCAGCTGCGCGTCGATTTCCGGCTTTCGGATCTCCTCGATGTTGACGTGCACCTGCTGCACGCCCATCAGGCGGCGCAATTCGGCCTTGAGCGCCTCGATTTCCTCGCCCTTCTTGCCGATGACCACGCCCGGCCGCGCCGAAAAGATGGTGATGCGCGCGTCCTTGGCCGGGCGCTCGATCAGAACGCGTCCCACCGAGGCGTGTGCGAGCTTGCGCTTGAGGAACGCGCGCACCTTGATGTCCTCGGCCAGCATGCCCGAGAACTGCCGGCTGCTGGCGTACCAGCGCGAGCTCCAGTTGCGGTTGACCGCCAGTCGAAAGCCGATCGGATTGATCTTCTGTCCCATGTGCGAAATCCCTAGTCGCCGACCGTGACGTAGATGTTGCAGCTGTGCTTGCTCACGCGTGTGCCGCGACCCTTGGCGCGCGCATGGAAGCGCTTCAGGAACGCGCCGCGCTCGACCAGCACGCTTTTGACCTTGAGCGCATCGATATCCGCACCGTCGTTGTGCTCGGCGTTGGCGATCGCCGACTCGAGCAGTTTCTTGATGATGCCGGCGCCCTTCTTCGGCGTGAAGGCCAGGATATTGAGCGCCCGGTCCACCGGCTGGCCGCGAATCAGGTCCGCCACCAGCCTGCCCTTCTGGGCCGAGAGCCGCACGCTTCGCAGTATTGCCCGGGTTTCCATGTCCACTCCCTACTTCTTCGCCGCGGGCGCTGCCGCCGGTGCGGCGGCCGCTGCGGCGGCCGGTGCGGCCGCCCCCGGAGCGCCGACCGGCGCACGGCTGCCGCCTACGGCCTCGGCGGTGCGCTTGCCTACCGCCGAGTGGCTCTTGAAGGTGCGCGTCAACGCGAACTCGCCCAGCTTGTGGCCGACCATGTTCTCGGTGATGTACACCGGTATGTGCTGCTTGCCGTTGTGCACCGCCACCGTCAGGCCGATGAAATCCGGCATCACGGTGGAGCGCCGCGACCAGGTCTTGATCGGCCGCTTGTCGCTGGAGGCGCGCGCCGCCGCAACCTTGTCCATCAGGTGCGTGTCGACGAAAGGACCCTTCTTGATTGAGCGTGCCATGTCTAGCCCTTATTTCGTGCGCCGGTCGCGCACGATCATTACCTGCGTGCGCTTGTTGCGGCGAGTCTTGTAGCCCTTGGTCTGCACGCCCCACGGCGACACGGGCGGTTGCCCCGCTGAGGTGCGGCCTTCGCCGCCGCCATGCGGGTGGTCGATGGGGTTCATCGCCACGCCGCGCACCGTCGGCCGCACGCCGCGCCAGCGCTTGCGACCCGCCTTGCCGATCGACTCCAGGTTGTGCTCCTCGTTGCCCACCTCGCCGATGGTGGCGCGGCATTCGATGTGCACCTTGCGGATCTCGCCCGAGCGCAGTCGCAGCTGCGCATAGGATCCTTCGCGCGCCAGCAACTGCGCCGACGCACCTGCCGAGCGCGCCAGCTGCGCGCCCTTGCCAGGCAGCATCTCGATGCAATGCACCGTGGTGCCGACCGGAATGCCGCGCAGGGGCAGCGCGTTGCCAGCCTTGATCGGCGCCTCCACCCCCGAGATCAATTGCGCGCCTGCCGCCACGCCCTTCGGCGCGAGCACGTAGCGGCGCTCACCGTCGGCGTACAGCAGCAATGCCAGGTGCGCGCTGCGGTTCGGGTCGTACTCGAGCCGCTCGACGCGCGCCGCGATGCCGTCCTTGTTGCGGCGGAAGTCGACCATGCGGTAATGCTGCTTGTGGCCGCCGCCCTGGTGGCGCATGGTGATGCGCCCGTGGCTGTTGCGCCCGCTGGTCCTCGATTTCTTGGTCAGCAGCGGCCAGTGCGGCTCGCCCTTGTGCAAGCCGGGCGTCACCACCTTGACCAGTGCGCGCCGCCCGGGCGACGTGGGTTTTACTTTGATCAGAGGCATCGTTTACTCCGCCGCCGAGAAATTGATTTCCTGGCCCGCCGCCAGGCGCACATACGCTTTTTTCCAGTTGCGCCGGCGTCCCATGAACCGGCCAAAGCGCTTCGCCTTGCCCTTGACGTTGGACACGGTGACGTCCTGCACCTTGGTCTTGAACAGCAGCTCGATCGCCGCCTTGACCTCGGGCTTGGTGGCGTTGTCGGCCACGCGGAACACGTACTGGCGGTTCTTGTCGGCCACCCGCGTGCTCTTCTCCGACACCACTGGCGCCAGCACCACGTTCATCAGCCGCTCGGCGGCATACTTCTTGGTCGCCGTCATTTGAACATCTCCTCCAGGCGCGCCAGCGCCTTGCGCGTCAGCAGCACGTGCGGGAAGCGCACCAGCGCGACCGGATTGGCCTGCCGCGCCGGCAGCACCACCACGTTGGGCAGGTTGCGCGAGGACAACTCGAGATTCGGGTCCACCTCGTCGGTAATCAGCAGCACCGAGTCGAACCCCATGGCCTTCACTTTTTGCGCCAGCAGCTTGGTCTTGGGCGCTTCCAGCTTGAAATCCTCCACCACGCGGATGCGGTCTTCGCGGGCCAGTTGCGACAGGATCGACGTCATGCCCGCGCGCATCATCTTGCGGTTGACCTTGTGCGAGAAGTTCTCCTCCGGGCTGGAGGCGAAGATCTTGCCGCCGCCGCGCCACAGCGGGCTCGAGGCCATCCCCGCGCGCGCGCGGCCGGTGCCCTTCTGGCGCCAGGGCTTCTTGGTCGACTTCGCGATCTCGCTGCGCTCTTTTTGCTTGCGCGTGCCGCGCCGGGCGTTGGCCTGGTAGGCGACGACGACCTGGTGCACCAGCGATTCGTTGAACTCGCGCCCGAAAATCGCGTCGGCGGCACTGGTGGTGCCGGCGGCGCCCTGGTCACTGATCAGCTTGAGTTCCATGCCGCCCTCCTCAAGCCTTGGCCGCGGGCCGCACGACGACGTCGCGGCCCTTCGAGCCCGGCACGGATCCCCGCACCAGCAGCAACTGCCGCTCGACATCGACGCGCACGACGACCAGGTTGGGAATCGTGCGGGTGACATTGCCCAGGTGCCCCGCCATGCGCTTGCCGGGGAATACGCGGCCCGGATCCTGGTTCTGTCCTGTCGAGCCCGGCTTGTTGTGCGAGAGCGAATTGCCGTGCGAAGCGCGATTGGACGAAAAATGGTGGCGCTTGATGACGCCGGCAAAGCCCTTGCCGATGGTGACGCCCTGGACGTCGACTTTCTGGCCCACCTTGAACAGGTCGACGCCGATCTTGGCGCCCACTTTGAGGTTCGCGAGATCCTCGGGCTTGGCGCGGAACTCCTTCAGCAGGTGCCCCGCTTCGACGGCGGCCTTGGCGAGGTGCCCCGCCAGGGGCTTACGCACCCGGCTGGCGCGGCGTTTGCCGAACGCGACCTGCACCGCAGCGTAGCCGTCCTTCTCCGGTGTCTTGATCTGCGTGACGCGGTTGTCGGCGACGTCGAGCACCGTCACCGGCAGCGTGGTGCCGTCGTCGGTGAAGATGCGCGTCATGCCGACCTTGCGGCCGACCAGTCCTATCGTCATGTCACCCTCTTGTGTTTGACCCGGCGCGCGCCTCGCGCGATCCCCGGGCGCCGGCTGCAATTGGCCGGCACTTCACCTCGTACTGCGTGCTGCC